>JAEWOZ010000072.1 GCA_023399505.1 Fusobacteriota bacterium
ACTTTGTTATATAGATTAATAGATAAATCTAGAATTTACTCTATTGATACAGAAAATGAAAAAAAATATAAAAAGGAACTAGAAAATACAACAGCTGAGCTAATAAAGAAAAATAATATAGAGGAAGATAACTTAAATAATTGCTTATTTAAAACAATTACTTCAAAATCTTTAATTATTATAAAAGCTCTGGTAGGAAAAGAATTAAATTTAAATTATAAATCAGAAGGAACAACTTTGTTATATAGATTAATAGTTAAATCTAGAATTTACTCTAGTGATACAGAAGAAGAGAAACAATATAAAAAGGAACTAGAAAATACAACAGCTGAGCTAATAAAGAAAAATAATATAGAAAAAGATAACTTAAGTAATTGCTTATTTGAAGCAATTACTTCAAAATCTTTAATTATTATAAAAGCTTTAGTAGAAAAGGGAATAGATTTAAATTATAAATTAGAAGAAGAGACTTTATTGTATAAATTAATAGATGCTTTTGTAATTTACTCTGCTGATACAGAAGAAGAGAAACAATATAAAAAGGAACTAGAGAAGATAGAATCCGAAGTAATAAAGAAGAGTGATATAGAAAAAGATAACTTAAGTAATTGTTTAGTTAGAGCAATTGATGTAAAATCTTTAACTATTGTAAAAGCTCTGGTAGAAAAGGGAATAAATTTAAATTATAAATTAGAAGAAGAGACTTTATTGTATAAATTAATAGATGAATCTAGAATTTACTCTGATGATATAGAAGAAGAGAAACAATATGAAAGGGAACTAGAGAAGATAATATCTGCAGTAATAAAGAAGAATGATATAGACAAAGATAACTTAAATAATTGTTTAGCTAGAACAATTGATGTAGAATCTTTAACTATTATAAAAGCTTTAATAGAAAAGGGAATAGATTTAAATTATAAATTAGAAGAAGAGACTTTATTGTATAAATTTATAGATGAATCTAAAATTTACTCTGCTGATACAGAAGAAGAGAAACAATATAAAAAGGAATTAGGTAAGATAACATTTGAAGTAATAAAGAAGAATAAGGTAGAAAAAGATAACTTAAATAATTGTTTAGTTAAAGCAATTGAGGAAGAATCTTTAATTGTTGCAAAAGTCTTAATAGCAAAAGCAGTAGATTTAAATTATAAACTAGATAAAAAGTTACTGCTTGAACATGCAAAGGATAAAAATAAAGAAGTATATAATCTTTTATTAAATATTAAATAAATGTACTTAGTTCTGAATCTATCCACAATTCTTTGTAAAAAGAACAAAAGAAAGAATCAATAAATTATAAGAGAATGTTTGGAGCTTTAGAAGAACTTAGATCTATATCTTGAATTTACGAATGTAAATAGAACTTATTCTAATTGACTAAACCTTAAATTAATAATATAATATACATAACCTTGGAATCATTAAAGTAATGGGGAACCTTGTCAGATCGGGAACGAAGCAGCAATAACCTAAAGCTTTAAGTGAGTACAAGGCTTTTTTTATGGAAATTTTTTTGCTTAAATGCTAGAATATACTAAAAATTTAAAGTAAAAAGGAAAGAGATATGAGCATTAATAAAAGTTATTCTCCTAAAGATATTGAACAAAAGTGGTATGATTATTGGATAGAAATAGGTGCTTTTAAACCTATGAATAAAAAACCTAAATTTTCAATTATTGCTCCCCCTCCAAATGTTACAGGAATTTTACATATGGGGCACGTTTTAAACAATACAATACAAGATGTAATTATTAGATATTACAGAATGAAAGGTTATTCTACTGTTTGGGTTCCTGGTCTTGATCATGCAGGAATAGCTACTGAAACAAAAGTTGAAGAAAAGCTACAAAAGGACGGTAAAAGTAAAAAGGAACTTGGAAGAGATAAATTTATTCAAAATGTATGGGAATGGAAAGATAAATACGGAAATATAATTTTCAAACAATTTGAAAAATTAGGTCTTTCTTTGGACTGGTCACGTGCAAAATTTACAATGGACCCTGAAGAACAAGAGGCTGTAAAAGAATGTTTTGTAAGATTATACAAAGAAGGCCTTATATATAAAGGAAGTTATATGATAAACTGGTCTTCTTTAAGTAAAACAGCTCTGTCTGACGAAGAGGTAGATTATGAAGAGATTTATAAAGACTTTTATTATATTTCATATCCTTTAGAAACAGAAGGAGAAATATTAATTGCGACTACTAGACCTGAAACAATTCCTGCAGATACAGCTATAGCAGTTAATCCAAATGATGAGAGATATAAAAATCTAATAGGAAAAAGAGCTTATGTTCCTATTGTAAATAGATTAATTCCTATAATAGCAGATGAAGAGGTAAAAATTGATTTTGGTACAGGTGCTTTAAAAATAACTCCGGCTCATTCATTTATAGATTTTGAAATAGGTAAAAGACACAAAATTGAAACTATAAATATTTTAGATGAAGAGGGTAAAATAATAAATGTTAAAGGCTACGAAGGTTTAGAAAGAGAAGAGGCCAAAAATAAAATATTAAAAGAGCTCAAATTACAAAATCTAGTTAGGAAGCAAGAAAAAATCAAAAGCTTAACAGGTTTCTGCAACAGAACTAGAGATATTATAGAACCTAGAGTAAGTAATCAATGGTTTTTAAAAATGGGACCTTTAGCTAAAAAAGCTATAGAAGCTGTAAAAGAAAATGAAATAGAATTATTACCTCAAAGATGGGTAAAAGTTTACTATAATTGGCTTGAGAATATTAAAGATTGGTGCATTTCAAGACAAATATGGTGGGGCCATAGAATACCTGCTTATTATAAAGAAGGATCTTTGGAACCTATAGTATCGAGAGAAGACTTAACAGCACAGGGTTATAAAAGAGAAGAAGATGTTTTAGATACATGGTTCTCTTCTTGGCTGTGGCCTTTCCTAGTTTTTGGATGGCCAAATAAAACAGAAGATTTAGACAAATATTTTCCAACTGATGTATTAGTAACAGGATCAGAAATCATTTTCTTTTGGGTAGCTAGGATGATAATGTCCTCATATAAATTTTTAGATAAAAAGCCTTTTTCAAAAGTATTATTTCATGGGATAGTTAGAGATGAATTAGGTAGAAAAATGAGTAAATCATTAGGAAATTCTCCAGACCCTTTAGACATAATAGAAAAATATGGTGCTGATTCTTTAAGATTTGGGATGATGTATAATAATACCTTAGGTGCTGATCTGTATTATTCTGAAGAATGGTTAGATTTAGCTAAAAATTTTTGTAATAAGATATGGAATAGTGCTAAATTTATAAACATAAAATCTCAAGGTTTTGAATATAAAAAGTTTAATGATAATAATCTCTCTTTAGAGGATTTATGGATACTATCTAAGTTAAATAATGTCATAGAAAAAGTAAATTCAAACATAGAAAGTCTTAATCTTGAATTTGCTGCTAAAGATTTATATAACTTTTTTTGGAAAGATTTATGTGACTGGTACTTAGAAATAGTTAAGGTGAATGAAAGCCCTATTAGTATTTCAGTTCTTAATTATACATTTGAAAAATGTTTAAAAATTTTACATCCTTTTATCCCTTTTATTACCGAAGAGATTTGGCATTCTTTACCTTTCAGGGAAAATGTAAAATCAATTTCTATCTCAGATTTTCCAATTAAGGAAGATAAATATATAAATTTAAAATTAGAGGGAGAAGTAGAAGAAATATTTGAAATAATTAGGAAAGTAAGAAATATTAGGGTAGAAAATAATATTTTTAATTCTAAACCTATCGATGTAATAATAAAATCCAAAAAAGATAATATAGAAAAATTTGAAAAAGTAATTAAAAAAATGCTTAATATAAATAATTTAACTATTTCGTACATAGAAGTAGAAAAACCAAAAATTTATGCTTTAGAGGTTACAGAAAATTATGAAATTTATGTACTTTTAGAGGGACTCCTGGATTTAGAAAAGGAGATTTCTAATTTGAATAAGGATATTTTAAACACAGAAAAAGAATATGAAAAAATAGTAACTAAATTATCTAATAAAGAATTTCTATTAAAAGCTCCCAAGCATATTCTTGAGAGAGATGAGAGAATAAAGAGAGAGTATGAGGATAAATTAAAAGCGCTTAAAGAGAAAATAGAATCTCTAAAAAATTAGAAGGAATAAAATGCAAAAAGTTATAATGACAGGAAGAGCAATTATTGTAGAAAATGAAAAAATTCTTCTTGTAAGTAAAAATAAAGATTTTTGGGTTGTTCCAGGTGGAATGGCAGATAATAATGAAAACATAATAGAATGTTTGAAGAGGGAGCTCTACGAAGAGTTAGGTATATC
>JAEWOZ010000105.1 GCA_023399505.1 Fusobacteriota bacterium
ATATTATAATACTAATAGCTAATCATTCATTTTAGAATATAATTTAACACCTTAAAGCTTTTTTAGCAAGTTAATAACTATTAAATCCTATAGAAGATTATGAATTAATTTTTTAAAACTAATTTCAAAGATCATAAAAAAAGAAACCTATTTTAGGTTTCTTTGAAATTATTTCAAAATTTGTGGTTTATGTAAACTATTGTTTAAATATTAAATAAGCCAAAGGAATATTTAAAAAATTATTGATGTGATTGATACAACTGCAAAATTAGTAATTGCTTTTACTAACTCTAAGCTTTTTTCTTGGAATGATGTACTTGAATTGTAATGGTCATAGATTATCTCTATTCGAAAGGTCCTAGTTTCAAATACTTTTTCTAATATAGAGGATTAGTTTAATAACAAAATTTTTATTACTTTTTAAACAACTCATAAACTTTTTTTAAAATTTCAGGTGCTTTATTATCTTTTGAACTATCTGAAACATTCTTTAGGGTGTTACTAATAGTTTCCTCAAACCTTTGATGAACTTTTTCTCCGTCCTCATTTTCTGCTTGTCTCCTTGCTCTTATTTCTTCAATATCTTTAGGATCTGGTTCAGGCTCTTGATTATCTATATTCGAATTTTCATTTTCAGAATTACTCTTTTTAGCAACTTCATTTTTATCTTTAGCTCTTTTTAAAGCCTCTTGTTTTATCTCCTCCTCATTAATTTTTGAAGGTTTAAGAAACATCTCAGAAAAGATATTTGAGCAGGTTGAAATTAAACTCTTATGTGATAAAAGATTTTCTTTTAATTTTTCTCATGGTAATTTATCCTTTTGTTTCGTTTCATTAGTCATTTCAAATTAATCTCCTATATCATTATTAACAAATTTGGAATTTTGTGTTAGAAGATCTTTTTTAATTTCAGGATTTCCTAATGGTTGCAAAGATATATAATCAGGTTTTTGAAGAGTATTGTTAAATACTACGATATTCATTTTAATATCCAGATTTATCAATTCAGTAACTTTATCTCCAATTATCTCTTCCTCAATTTTATCTCTAGTTATTTTAATAGGCTCATTTTTAAAAATTTTCTTTAATTTGATCTCTTGAGGTCCTCTATAATAAAAGTTATTGTTATATTTAAATATGCTCACCTTAATTTCCTCTAGAAAATATTCATCTGATTGAACACATATTATATAAAATCCTTCTTTTTTAAATAAAAATTTATAAAAATCATTTTCCTTTATTCCTTCAACTAAATCTCTTTCACTTTTCAAAAAAATTTTAATATTTTCGGAGCAAATTACTCTTAAAGCTAATTTCTCTCTAATTAATAATCCTAAATTCATATATTCTTTTAAAGTAGTTTTCACTTTATTGTCTTTTAATAAACAGGAATTTAAAAGTAATATAAAAATCATTAACATAAAATAACCTCTTTCTGTATTATTCTAAATATAATTTAGATAGAATTGAAAGAAAGTCTAAAGAATTTTAAGCTTAAAATAAAACCGAGGTTAATCTTTCTTTAATCTCAGTTTCTATTTTGATTATAAAATCTCTATTTACTTTTCTCACTAATAAAAGTTTTTTAATAAATTTTTTATTGTACTTAGTGATGATTTTTGAATTATTTTTATTAATAGTTACAAGTTTTGTAACATTAATAATTGATAATACTAAAGTTATGAATTTGTATTTCATTTTGTTTAATAAATTCTTTTAATTTTTTAAGTTATTTTAAAGTATTGATAAATACTTTAAACTTTAACTTAAGCAATTAAGTAATGTTAATGAAATTTTATGAATTTTATTTAAAAATTTATATATTTCTTTGAACTTATTATTCCTTTGACTGTTATCTTATGATAACTATTTAAGTTTTTGTAATTTAATTTTTTAATCTAGAATTAATCTTATCACATTAGTAAATTTAAAATCAAATTAACTGTCTTTGAGAAAACTTTCAATTTCAATTGAGTTGTTTACTCTCAAATTTAATTTTTTGTGTTATATAGTTATAGCTATTTATATCTATAACTTTTATCTCCTCTATTATTTTTTGATCTATTGAAGAATTTTCTATTATTGTGTCTAGTACTTCCACATAATTTTTATGTAAATAGATCAATTTTTGGGATATAAGAGATGAGGGAAGTATCATAATATCCCTAAAAGATTTTTTTCTTTTAATTAGTAATTTTAGTATATCTAAATTATTATAAGAAGATATTAAATCTAATAAATCTTTTTCTTCCAATCTGCTATTTTCATTAATATCTAGTAGCAGAATACTCGATAACTTAATATCTTCTTTTTCTAAAAGTTTAGAAAATTCATCTAAATTGTTCTCGTTCAATATTCTAATAATAATTTTTGTTAAATCAGAAATTTTAATTACTTCAAAAATTTCTTGCAAAGAAAATGTTTGATTAGAACTCTTAAGATAATGAACGGATTTAGAAATTAAAGGTTTCATTAAAGGTTTTATTTCTGAATAAGCTAATTCTTTAAATTGTTTTTCAAGTTCTTTATTGTCTATTTTAGCTAAGTTATAGCTGTTTATTAGAGATAATATTTTAAATTCTATATCCAAAAAGATTCTAATTTGCTGCGTCTCTTGACTCATATAAATAAAGTTAAAAAAACTTTCAATTTTAGCATTACTGCATCTTATTATATTTTTTTCTCCTAATAAAATTCTTAAATCTAATACTCTTAAATTATTTTTAAGAATAAATTCTAAGGAGATGCCATTTAAAGTTGCACCTTTATCTATGAAATATTTTATTACTTTATTTAAATCAGTAACGTAAGCTGTTGAAAGAGTTTTAAATTTATTATAAGTTTCTTCAAAAGAATCTAAGATAATAACAAGGAGCTCTTTTGAATTAATTTCTTTTTCTAAAATTTTAACTATTTCTAAATTTGCCACTCTACATAATTTTTTCAAATCGCATAACTCTTGAACAGAACCTAAATAATATTTTTTATTGAGATCTCTCCTTAAGTTTAACAAAAATTCTATAGTTTTTAAGAATTTCTTTTCAATAGCTATTGATAAAGACGAAGCTATTAAATTCCTTTGCGTAGATTCAATATCAATAAAAGATATTTTAACTAAATTGCTAATATTTTAACTAAAATGTAAAAAATCCATCTTATTTAAGGACTCTAATATTTTAACTAGCCCCTCTTCATCTTTAATTAATCCTATTATTTCATTTAAAGAATTTTCTAATAAAAAGGTTTGCCCTTTTTTATTAAATACAGTCTCAATCATTTTATAATTTTTAGTTAAAATAGCTGCAACAAAATAATTAACATAAAAGCTACCATTTATATTAAGAACATTTTCAATATGTCTATTGTATGATTCTTTTAATAAAATTTCTACTATTTTCAAC
>JAEWOZ010000004.1 GCA_023399505.1 Fusobacteriota bacterium
ATATTATTTGATGCCAATAAAAATTCTCTCTTTGAGTTAAAGTTTTTTGATACATTGCTTAATACTTTAAATTACTTTCATACAACACCTTTCAAAAGAAATTTAGAAATAAATAAAAATATGAAAGAAAATATTGAGTACTTTGAAAATGCTAATAGAGATGCTCTAACTAATATTTACAGCAGAGCTTATTTAAAGGAGTACAAAATGCAAAGGGATTGTTTTGTAGCTATGATAGATTGTGATGACTTTAAAAAAGTTAACGACACAAAAGGACATTTAGAAGGTGATAAAATTCTTAAAAAAGTAGCCTCATTAATAAATAATACTTTTGAAGATTGTGATGCATTTCGTTATGGAGGAGATGAATTTTTATTAATTATTTTTGAGAAGGATATATCTAAGATAATCAGTAAGTTGGAAGGACTTATAGCTAAAAGTCCGTTGTCACTTTCTATTGGTTTATATTATTCAAAAGAAAATGTATTAGAAATAGCAAAAGAGAGAGCTGATAAAGCTTTATATAAAGCTAAGAGATTAGGAAAAAATCAAATTGTTGTATGGACAAAAGATTTGAAGGAAAGGTAAGAATGATTTTAATACTTTTTATATTTTTCAATTGTATTTTACAGGCAAATAATAGCGAATCATTTGATGTAATTAATTATGAGAATAATACTTTAAATTTGGTTAGAAAAAATTTAGAAGAAAATGTAAATAATAACGAAGAATCAGAAAATAAAATATCTTTAATACCTATAGGTAGAACTGAAACAAGATATAAAGTAAAAGGTTTAGAAATAAACCCTGAGATTACTTTTAAACCTAAGCGTGTACAAGGTCGAATAGAAGTTGAAGAGATAAAAATAGAATGGTATCTTATTGATTCTAAAGACAATATTATTAATCCCGACAATAATTATATGAGAATTAGTTCTATTGACGGTCAAACAACACCTATAGAATTTATTAAATTTAACGAGGATTTGAATAAGAAAAATTATTTTTCTAAAATATATTCAAAAACAAACATTTTTGAAGAAAATATAAATTCTAACTACCTTATAGTTAAATCGTATAATGGTAACTATAATACGTATGAAGATATTATTAAGATAAAAAAAGAGGGAATTTTTGAAAGGATAGAAAAATTTGTAATAGATAATACAAATAAATCTAACAATGATTTTCATATTCAAGAAAAATTTAAAGATTTTAATAAGAACAAAGTCGCGTTTATAAAATTAAAAGAGTTAGAAAAAGAAATGAAAAATTTAGAAGAGACAGAGTTTTATAGATTTTCTAATGTAAATTTATTTGATAATTATAGCATTTCGTTTCCCGTCTTTCTTTCAGAAAATGCTTTATCTTTACAAATAAAGCAAACTTTAAAAATTATTGTAACTGTAAAATATAATAAAGGTACGCATGTGCATACTCATAATATAATTTTTGGTATGCCCAATGAGTTAAATAATTTAAATTTACTTGTTATTGCTGAAAGTAGTGATCAACCTTACAATTTAGGTATAAAAAATTTAGAGAATGAGATGGAATTTGATAATAGCATTGTTTCTAGATTAGTTAATGGTGTAGAGGTACATAAATTAAGAAGAAGAAATAATAAAATTTATATATCAAAGGCTACGAATGAGAATCAAGAATTAGAAAGCAACTTAGTTAATAATTATAATTTTTTAATTACAAAAGAACAAAATGGAATAATCGAGCAAATAGAAAATGAACAAATTGTTTTTAAAAGTTTAGACGATCAAGCACTGTCTCATGCTAAGTTTAATATTAAAATTATAAAAAGAGTAGGTGAAAACATTCTTACTTTAGCTTCTTCCAATCTAAGAGCTATTATTATTAAAGGTAACAAAATTATTATGCCTATTGTAAAAGAATATAAGCCAAGATACTTTAAATTTTCTAATAAATATTATGGAATTAATAAAATTTTTAATATAAAAGATTTCAGTTCTGATTGTTTAATTACTTTAGAAGATGTTTCTTTAATCAATAATAGCACTTTAAAATATAGGCTTACTCTCCCTGAGGAAGATATAAACAATTTTCAAATATTTTCTAACTCTATGAGCAAAGAAAATATTAGTGAAAAAAACAGTATAGGTTCAAATGAATATGAAGTAGCTTCTGTAAATTATTCAACTCAGGGAAGAAAGAGTTCAGTTAAGATGTTAATTGATTCAAGTAAGATATCTCTAAAAAATCCTCAAATTATTGAAATTATAAATAATAAAGAAATTGAAGAAAAAAGAAAAATTATTATAAAAGGTTTAAGTGTTAAAGAAGATAGCGATGGAAAAAAAGAGGTAATATTTGATGAAATTAATCAAATTGATAATTTTGAAAATTCTAAAGAGGTAGAAGTTATCCTAGATACTAGTATTGAGATAATTGAGGGAGAAATTTTTAAATTTAACTTACCTCTTACTTATAAGGTTAGAAATTATTATGAACTTGAATATAAGATTAACAAAAATATAAATTTCAATTATATAGTTCATGAAGATATAAAGCATTCAAAGATAATGTTTCCTATAATTACGAGAAGAGAAGAAGGTCAAGAAGATAGGGTAGTGGGTTACGAAAATTTAATAAACAAAGGTCTCTTTTCATATTCACTTGATGATAGGCTTTTTAATTTTTCAATATATGAGAACGAAAAACTGAGGATTAAGATTGATATTATAGCTCCAGAGGTTGAATTTCCAGAAAACTTACCAAAAGTTTCTACTATTAAAAGTATAGAAGAGATAAAGTACTTAGATGATAATGAAGGACATCTTAAATTTAATAGTAAAAATCCAAATGAAAGCAGGAGTTTTTATGGGATATGGGGCACTAAAAATAAAATAGAAATTAGTAATGAAGGAGGAAATGTAAGAGATAAAAAGGAAAACAATATTATCTACTTAGCTGATAAAAATGATAGAAAGAAATGTTTCACTATTAGAGATGGCTACTTTAAGTATATAAATAATAGAGTTAAAGATGAAATATTTGATAATTTTTGTTCAACAAAAATTATTATGGATAGTATTTTTGATATTGAGTTTCAAAAGGATGATTTTAAATTTAATTCTGGATATAGCTCTACAGACTGGGATAAAGAAGAAGTGGAGATTTGGTGCCACTCTAACGAAAAAAATTCAGAAAAAGAAAATTCTACAGATAGAAATGCTTGGCGTGCATATCCCTTATCATTTTCACTTAATAGAGTTCATTTGAAGATTAATGATTTATACTTCACTCAAGTACAAAACTCTGATTATTCTTATGAATGTTTTATAGATGGCGCAATATTTAAAAATCAAAAAATATATTCAAATCCTTCAGGAACTAGTAAAGAGATAGAAGTAGTTATAAGGACACTTTCTTATAATGATGAAGATTTATTTAAAAATAAATCTTATCTTGATAATAAAATTCTTTTTAATAACTATGCCAAAGAAGCTAGAATTAATGAAGGAACTTTATTTTTATTTGATAGAGATCAAAAGATTAAGAAGGAACTTCCAACTAATTTCTTTAGTCAAAATATTCACGATAAATTAAAAATTCCTTTTATGGTTAAAGTAGCTAGAGTAGAGAGATTAAATTTTAAGGGACAAGAAATAAAAAATATATACTCTTCAAAGCCTGTAGGTGAAGAGATAATTCATGGAATAAGAAAAGAAAATGAACAATTAGTTGAACTAAAAGATAATGATAACGCAAACGAATTCTTATTCTTTTTATCACTTGAAAAAGAATCTAACGAAAGGTCAAAAAGTTATACTTCTATCAGAAAAAACATACCATTAAGATACAAGCTAGGTATAGCTTGGGAATATTTTGATACTAAACCGAAAAAAGAGGGTATTTTTAAAGATCTTTATAAAAGCGAGAGGAATATCTCTTTTTATAACAGTTATTTAGTAGAAGATACATCTCATGAAAAATTTTTATCATTTTTAGAAGAAATCACTTCTAATGATTTTTTAGATAAAGTAAAAACAGAACATAGGAAAATAAATCAGGATTTAGAAATTTTAAAGAAAAGATATAATAATGATAAATATAAAGAAAATTTATTACTTGCTGAAAAATACCTTAAAAAATTTGAGAGTTTTAGCATAAATGAAGAAGAGATAGAAGAACGCAACAAGCTTGAAGAAGAATTAAAAAATTTTAAAAATGAGTTAACTAAAAGCGAGAATTTTAAAATATTAAGGCCAAATTTAAATGGAACGGTTAACACTTTTTCTAATAAAGCTGCAAATTATGAAGGCTATTTTAAAGAAGATTTAACATTCGAGGATCTAGATGATAAAATAACTTTAAATGAACAGCATGCTAATATATTTATAATAGATTTTAGTAAGGAATGTAATTATAATAGCTTTTTCCCTAGTGTAATTGAAAATAATTTAAAAATATTAGTTTTTCCTGAATTAGAAGAAAATGAAAAGGTCATATTAGCTGCTGAATGTAAATTAAGTGAAATGAATTCAGAGGGTGTTGAATATTTAAGTAAAGATAAAATAATAACTAGAACCATACCTGTTTATGTATTACCAGAAATTAAATCACACATAGTAGCACCTGAAAGTGCTACTTTTAAAAAAAGAATTGATATTAATATATATAACGATTTTGTACATGATGAATTTGAAAAAGAGTTTTCAAATAGAAAATATAAAAAAAAGGAAAATGAGAATCCTTCTTTGAAATTAGGTGAAAATAATAAATATTGGAAGATTGATGATAAGATTAAAAGTAAATATGATGTTGATCCTCTAATATATTTAAAAGAGTTAAGAATTTTTTCTAATGAAGAATTGCTAAGCTTATCAAATATTTTTAAAAAAATTATTAAATTAAAAAAGATAGATTTTCCTACTGAAAAAGAGAGCGAAGAATACTACAAATCAATTAATTCACTAAAAGAAGAAATAGGGAAGGTATTTAAAAAATTCTTTTATAACTTTAAAAATTTTGAAAAGGCTTTTGATATTAGCATAGCAGAGGATGAAAGCCATATATTAATCTATTTAAATGAGAACATAATCTTAAAAGATAATTCTGAACCATTTGAATATATTAAAATACTTTTAAGAAACTTTTCAAATTCTATTGAAGATAAAGAAAATCAAAAAACTAGAAAAATTACTAACTTTTTTCCAATAGGTGTAGAGATAAAAAATATTCTTATAGATTACGATTATTTTAGAAAAGAGATAATTATTGAATCACAAACAGGAATAAAATTAAATGATAGGGCAAAGAGAAATAAAAATTATAAATTTGAGGATATTAAAGCAGAGAAAAAAATTGCTTTAAAAATTAATAAAATAAGGAGAAAATAAAATGATAGTAATATTTTTGTTATTAAGTTTATCTTTATTTTCTAACAATATAGAAATGATAAAGATGAAGAATGGAATGAAATTTGAAACTGTAGATTCAAATAAAAAAAATGGTTATGAGCCAATAATATTTGATGATGGTCTTGTAACTCCTTTTGTCGTATCAAAAGAAAATAATGAGAAATATTTTACTAAGCTTTTAGAAAATATAAGCTTGCCCCTAGATTATCAAATAGATTATTTTGAATTTGATAAAGGAATAGCAACAAAAGTAAGAATAGATTTAACATTTTGGAAAGAAAAATTTCCTAGCGATAAAGAAAATTTAAAAAAATTTTATTCTAAACTTTTGAATTTCATTAGAAGAAAATCTTCAGAGGAAGCAAATTTCCATAAATTTTTATTTATCCATGAAATGATAATAAGGTACTGTCCCTTAGAAAAGGACGAAAATTTAGATTCAATTTTATATAACTATATGGAAGATGATTCAGTCCCTTTTGGCTATAAGGATATTATTTTAAAAAATGCCCTCACTTATGAGCCATTAGTTGTGTATAAACCTATATTAATAAAAAGAGTAGTTTATAAATATTCACAAATTGGGACATATGGCGAGATTTTTAGGGAACGTGAAAATTTTATTGAATCTTCAAAAATTAAGACAAATTATAGTCTAGATACTAAACAAGAGATAGCTACTTTTGTAAAAACTTTAGAGGATTCTTTAAATTCATTAAATGAAGATGAAGCATATATAGATATTTTAATAGCTATCAAGAATGTTGTTAGAGCAGATTTAGTTTACAATGCTATTAAGGGTAATAAGAATTTAAATAAATTGGAACTGTTCTTAAGCATTATTTTTCTAAGAGATTTGAATAGAGCTATAGAATTCGTAAATGACCTATCAATCAGTGTTTTTTTGAGAAGAGCTTTAATAATGAACCTAATTGATATGCAAGATAATTATGAAGATGCATTTAAAGTAAGAGAAAAAATAAGGAAAGAATTATCTCCGAATGCTCAATTAACAAAAAGCCCTAGCTTGACTGAGTTTTCTTTTCAATTTTTACCTTTAACTAAATTTCTTTTGTCTTCTAAAGACATTTTGAATGAGATAAATAAAAAAGAAAATATTAATTTAAAAATGAATGAGATTTTAAATTTGTCTATTAAAAAATACAAAGAATTAATGAAACTAGAAAGTGTAAATGAAGGTAATCAGATATTTAGGTATATAAGTGATTATTATTTAATAAGACAAGCAGTTGAATATTCTGATTTAGCTAAAGATAAAAATTTTGAACTTTTTGTTTTTTCTACTATGTCTAAATCATTAGAAAATAAAAGAAACTATCTAAGAGAAATATCTCAATTAGAAGAAGAGATAATAAGGGAGGCATATTATAGTTTTTTAGGAATAGAGATGTCTTTGGAAATAGATAACTTACTCTTTTCTAAAATAGTTGAAAACAGATCATTAGCTCATTTTCTAAACTCCTATTTAAATTTATATAATGAAATCAGAGAGGTATCTTCTATCTTATATTCAAGTAGGGAATTTCAGTTTGATTGCTATTTAAAAAAAGCTTCTGTAGAAATAATATTAAGCAACAAAGTAGAAGATTTAGAAAATGCGAAGAGTATTATTAATCATATTTTATATAATTATCCAGAAAATATATCTTCACTCTATTTATTGTTAAATAGAGCTATAACCATAAAGATAAAAAACGGTGATAAATCTCTAATAGAAAAAGTTAAAGAGATAGAAAAAATTATAGAAAAGTACAAGAAATAGTTATTTAGTAATATTTATGCTAAAATAGTTAAAAAGTCAGGAGAGGTCAGAAATGATAGAGAATATTAAAAAATATTTAGAAGAAAAAAATCTTAAGTTTTGGACTATTATATATAATGAAGTGAAAAAAGAAGAAATATACACTATTTTTGATAATGTAGAATCCAATAGAAAAGTGGAATTTTCTAATTTCTTAATTTCAATATTTATAGATCATGGAAATTACACAGGTGAAAGTATTTTTTCTTTAGCAGCTGATTGTACTTCTGAGAGTATGAAACAAGAGATTGATAAAGCTATTAATAGCGCTCTTCTAGTTAAAAATGAAAAATATGAAATCAAACAAGATAAAATGAAATATCCTTTAAGCAGTAAGATAAACACAATAAATATGAAAGAATTCCATGAAGAAGTCAAAGACTCTTTAAAAGATATAAAGAATATAAAAGTGAGTTCTTCTGAAAAATTCATTCAACATTCATATATTAAATTTCTTAATTCTGTTGGAAATAGTTATGAAGAAGAAGCTCAAAAATTAACATTAGATATGGTATTTTTAGCAGGCGATCACTTAGAATCAGAGAGTCAATTTTTGAGAAAAGGTTTTTCTTTGGAAGAATTAAGTTTAAAAGAGACAATAAAAAGGTATGCTCAATATGCAGTTGATACTTTAGAAAGCTCATTACCTCAAACGGGGAAATACGATGTAATTTTTACAGAAGAAGCTCTGGAAGATTTTTTTAGCTTCTTCACATTTCACGCTTTAGGTTCTTCATTTTATAATTCATATTCTATTTTCAAAAAAGGGGAAAGGGTTTTTGAAAAAGGAGAGGGAGATGAATTAAATATCTATTGCGATCCTTTCATCGAGAATAGAGAGGTAGTAGCCGATTCCTTAGGATTTTTAAATAAAAAATTTTACATAATAAAAGACTCAATATTAGATAATATAATAGCCAATACAAAGTATTCTCAATATTTAAAAGTTCCTTTTACAGGTTCTTTAACTAATATAGTTATTGAAAATGGAAAGCATTCTTACAATAATTTACTAAAAGAAAATACTATAATCATTTCAAGGGTTAGTGCGTTTGAGCCTAAAGAAATAACAGGTGATTTTTCAGGAGAAATAAGGTTAGGATATTTATATAGAAATGGTAATTTTTTACCTTTAAAAGGTGGTTCATTTGCTGGAAATTTAAAAGAGCTTATGCCAAATGTTAATTTATCAAAAGAGATTATAAAAATAAATTCTTATATAGGACCTAAAGGCGTAAAGCTTTATGGAGTAAATATTGCCGGAAAATAAGTTGCAAAGTGATATTTTAAAAACTATACTATAATATATACAACAATTTTATTTAAGGAGTGGCAGAATGTTTACAAAATCATTGATTCTTTTTATTTTAAGCTGTGGAAACAATAAAAATACAGTTGATAATAAGCAAAATAGAGATAATAAAAAAGATTTATTGTCTAGCTTGTTTATTTACCAAAATAGAGAGAACGGTGAATTTAAAGAATTAAAACCTAATTCTACTTTCAACCAAAATATAAGAATAACATTTAACAAAGAGAATAAGAAGTATAAAGAAGCTAATAATAAAGATGATAATATAAATTCAGGTCTATATTTTATAATTTTTAAAATATTAGATAATAATGAAAAAGAGAGTATAACTACTTTAAAGACTCGTAACGATTATACTGAAGTTGTATTAAATGAAAACGGTAGATATTTAATTTACGCTGTTAACAGGTATCATGCTCATATTATGCAAGAAACAGAAGGGTATGAAGAAGATCCTAAAATTGAAATAAAGATAAATAAAGACGAAGACAATAAAGTACCTATTTCATTTGAGATAGAAGGAAAGTTAGTTAAAAATATACCCTTAATATCAATATCATCAGAAATAAAGATAGTTAAGAACCAAGACTATGATGGAATTAAGAGTATTAGAGTAATAGTTAATTTAGAAAATATAGAAGATAAAGATTTTCCTAAATTAATATCTTTAGAGAGAAATTTTTTATCAAAAAATGAAATTATTATAAATTGGCTTGAACAATTTGAGGAAGAGGAGTTTGTTTTACCTAAAAGAAAAAATCTTATTACCTATTTTCAAGGTAAAGAGTTACTAATTGAAGGTGAATTTGCAGGAAAAGAAACTAAAAAAAGATTTTTATTTTCTAACTCTCTTAGAGAAATAAAATTAAATAAAGAATTTAAAATTAATTATTTGAATTTTAATCTAAAAGGAAATTTAGAGGTAATTGATAGACATCTTGATGAAGATAAATGGGAATATATAGATAAAGAAATATTCAGAGGCGAAATTAGTAATAGCAAAAGATTGAAAATAGATGAGAACTATAATAATATTATACTTAAGATTGATAACCTAGAAGAAGTTTCTATAATGAAACTAGAGCTTGAACATAATATTGAATTATCGATAAATGGCAAAACCTTAATTGGCTACGATATAATAAAAGAAGAAGAAATATTACCTAATAGTGAATTAATTATAAAAGAGAAAGATAATAAGGATTTAGGCGATTTCTATTTAAAACAAAAATCTTTATCATATTCTTATAATGGCAAAGAAGTTGATTTAAAATTTGAAAGAGAAAATGATATCTATAAAGTGAACTTATTTGAAGTTTTAAAAAACATTAAAGAAAATTCTAAAGAGAAAATTTGTATTTTAGAAATAGAAGGTTTAGAGAATAGTGAAATAATAATCGAACTAAAGCAATAAAAAAGATAAATCTTTATATGCAATCATAAGAAAGAGCAATTTAAAATTGCTCTTTTATTTTTTTAAAATATCTTTTACATATTTTAAAGTATTTTCTTTTTTTACATTAGTTGTTTTTTTATTTTTTCTCTCTAAAATTTCAACTTCATTATTTTCTGTATGTTTTCCTACTATAATTTTTAGAGGGAAGCCTATTAGATCAGAATCTTTAAATTTAAACCCTGCACTTGCATCTCTATCGTCTAAAACAACTTCTATATTTTCTTTTTGTAATGAAGAATATATATCTTCAGCCAATTTGACTTGTTTTGTATCTTTTATATTTGTGATTATTATATTTACATGATATGGTGCAACAGCTACAGGCCAAATAATTCCATTTTCATCTCCGTTTTGTTCAACAATTGTAGCAATTAACCTAGAAACACCTATCCCATAACAACCCATCTCTATTAATTTACTTTGTCCATTCTCATCTGCAAAATATGTATTCATGACCTTGGAGTATTTTGTTCCTAATTTAAAAACATGTCCTACTTCTATTCCTTTCATCTTTTTTAATATAGAGTCAGAGTAAGGATCTTTTTCATTTTCTTGAGCTAGTCTAATGTCTTTAATTATATTTGCTTTCCAATCTCTTTCATAATTCACATTGATATAATGATAGTTAAGTTCATTGGCACCTATTGAGTGATTAGGAACTATTACTGATTCTAAGTCAGCAACTATTTTTAAAGGAGTATTTATTGGTCCAAGAAATCCTCTATTTAATTTCAAATTAGTAATTTCATCATCTGAAGCTTTTTCAAGCTCTAAACAATTAAGAGCATTTTTTAATTTTATTTCATTTACTTCATGGTCGCCTCTAACAACGGCCATTATATACTCGGATTCTGTTTTAAAAATTAAACTTTTTAAACATTTTCTTTTTTCCATATTTAAAAATTTACTTATATCTTCTATAGTCTTTTTGTCCATAGTTTCTATTTTATCTATTTCTTTTACATTTTCTTGAGGAATTCTTTCTACTTTACTAGTAGCTTTTTCTATATTAGCTGCGTAACCATTATCAGAATATAAGATTTCAGCTTCTCCTGCATCAGTCATAACAATAAATTCGAAAGAATTATCTCCACCTATAGCTCCAGAATCTGCTTCACATACTTTAAAGTTAAGTTCTAATCTTTCTAAAATTCTTTTGTATGTTTCTTTCATGTTATTGAATTCTTTATCCAAAGACTCTTCATTGTTGTGGAAGCTGTAAGCATCTTTCATTAAAAATTCTCTTGAACGCATCAAACCAAATCTAGGACGTATTTCATCTCTAAATTTTTCAGTTATTTGGTAAAGGTTAAAAGGTAAGTCTTTATACGACTTAATATAATTTTTAACTAAGTCTGTTATTGATTCTTCAGCTGTTGGTGATAGAGCATATTTTCTACCTTTTCTATCTTCTAATCTCATTAGTTCTGGACCATAAATGTCCCAACGACCACTTTGTTCCCATAAAGTAGCTGAAGCTAAAAGAGGTAAAGAGAGTTGTTGAGCACCTGCTTTATCCATCTCTTCCTCTATAATTTTTATTATTTTTTTTAATACTCTTTGTGCTAAAGGCATAAAGGAATATATTCCGTTAGCATTTTGGTAAATCATTCCCGCTCTTACTAATAGTAAGTGATTTTTACTTTCAGCTTCTTTAGGATTTTCTTTAAATGTTTTAAAGAAAAGTTTAGATAATCTCATTTTTCTCCTTAATCTTTAGTAAATTCTAATTTTATATTTTATCATAATATATAATTTTAAAAAATGATTTAATGTTTTATAGTTTAGAAATTAATTTTACATTTTCTAGCCCTAATGCTAATATGATTTTGAGATAACAAAAATTAAAAAGGAAAGAATATGAAAATAATAATTTTTTTAGTTTTCATGCTAAATTGTACGAAAGATATTAATTTATCTTATAAACTTAAAGGTTCAGAAGAACTAATAATAGCTGTTAAACTAAATGATCTAAATAGAGTTAAAGAATTAGTAAAAAAAGAAAGTAAGGAAAGTATAAATAAAGCATTTATACTAGCTTTATTAGAAAAATATACAAATATAGCAAAATTTTTACTGAATAGAGGTGCAGATATAAATAGTAAAGATGAAGATGGGAAAACGGCTCTGCTTATTGCAATTTGGGATAGAAATTTTGATATGGCAAAGATTTTAATAAATAGAGGAGCTGATGTTAACATTGTTGATAATAAAGGTGATACACCACTAACTTATGCTTCAAGAGGTGGGAATTTAAATATTATAAAATTATTGATAGATAAAGGAGCTGATATTAATAAAAAGACTGAACAAGGACTTACACCGCTAACATTATCTTTATACAATGGTCATTCAGAAGTGGCAGATTTTTTAATAAGTAGTGGAGCCAAATATGATATTAATTACGAAGATTTTTATGGAGGAAATATCTTAATGTATGCAGCTAAATGTGGAAAAATTAATCTTGTAAAAGAGATAGTGGAAAAAGGAATGGGTGTTAATTGTAGAGATAAAAAGAACGAAAATGTTATATTTTACGCTGTATCCTCAAAATTTGAAAATTTAGAGGTAGTAGAATATCTATTAAGAAAGGGAGCTAATCCTAATTCATTTAATTGTAATGATAGTGATGACGACAATATTGATAAGATTTTTGGCGAGACAGCTTTAATGGTAGCTGTTAGATTAGGGTATATAAATATAGTAAAACTCCTAATTAGATATGGAGTGGATATTAACGCTCAAAAATATTGTGGAACAGCTTTAATGGCCGCATCCTTTTGTAATAAAGAGGAGATAGTGAAATTGTTATCGGAGCTAGGTGCAGATGTTAATATCAAAAGTAAAAGTGGCTATACAACTTTAATGTGTGCAGCTGATCGAGGACATGTAAATATTCTTTCCATGCTAATAAAAGCAGGAGCTAAAGTTAAAAAGAAAGGAAAGCTTTCTCTAACAGCATTAGGTTGTGCCGTATCGAATGGGCATTTAGAAGCTGTAAAACTCTTAGTAGAAAATGGTGCAGATGTTAATGATAAGTACACTCCAGGACTTTCATTATTAGAAATATCTTCAGGAAAAATAAAGGAATTTTTAATAAAAAAAGGTGCTAAACGCAATAATGAGGATACTATGCTTAAGGAAAGTAGTAGCTGTAATATTCAATGATAAAATTTTCAAAAAATTAAATCTTCTATAAGATTAGTATAAAAATGAAAGTTGAAATTTATGAGAAAATTATTTTTTTTTTATGTTATTTATTTTTAATTGTAATAAACTTTTCAAGTTATCGTACAAAATGAAAGAGACAAATTTTTTAAAAGAGGCTGTTAAAGCAGACGATATGGATAAGATTAAGATTTTAATTGATCACTCTTCGAAGGAAGAAATAGATAATGCGTTTATCTTTTCTATAAAGAAAAGTAAAAATGAAATATCAAAGTTTTTGTTAAATAAAGGTGCTAATGTCAATTCTGTAAATAAAAAAGGTGAGAGTGCTTTAATTATTGCAACTTCAAATATAAATTTTAATATGGTCAGATTTTTACTAGATAATGG
>JAEWOZ010000016.1 GCA_023399505.1 Fusobacteriota bacterium
TCCATAACCCCTGAATTTTCTTTATTAATAAGTTCATTAAGGTTTTCTAAAATTTTAGGAAAGTATTCGTAATATTCTGGAAAATAATCTTTTATAAAATCTGAATATTTTTCAATTTTAGATTTTATAGAAGGAATTTTATCTAAAATTCCTGCACCTTTCCAAGGAGAACATAAGCTAAATAATCCTAAAATATTTAAATCCTTATTGTATTTTTTATAAAGAGCATAGCCTCTTAATCCTCCTTGACTGTGTCCTATTATTACTATTTTGTCCCTATTTTTTATTCCATTATCTCCAAGAATTTTAAAAATTTCATCTGCCTGTCTTTCCAGGCTGTACTCAAAACTGTATAAATCTATTCCGTCTATAACATAACCATGGTTTTGCTCCTGAAGAGAATTTTTTAAGTAATACATATAATCAGCTTTAGGTGCGTTAAGCGCACCTAATAGTAAAATTATTTTTTTAGCAATAATAGGTTCATTAAATTTAATAGAAAGAAGGTCATTAGAATCAAAAAAAATCTTTCTGATACTAAATTTCCATGATTTTTTAAAAATAAATTTTTAGTCCATTTATATTTCTCAAATTCATTTTTCCCTTGAAGTTGTAGTTTTAAATTGCCTTCACTGTCTTTTATAGTTAACATCCCTAATATATTTATAGTTGGAGTTTGTAATATTTCATAATAGTCAACTTCGAAATCAAATATTGATTCATAACACCACCATAGCAATCCCCAATAGTCTCTATACCAACCGTTTTTGTAATACTTCTCACTTATTCTTACATCAGAATTATAAGGCAAAGTTTTTTTAAAGTTTCCTGACCCTTTTCCATGAAAATAATGTGTTGGATATCTAAAATAATCACGATAATAAGAGATACAGTAAGTTGGTTTTGTTTTTTCCATAATCTTAAGAATTTTTTCATGAGCACTAATTTCAAACTCACATAACCTGTTAAATTCAAAAGTTTTTTCTTTGACCATTTTATTAATATAATCATATGGTTTTCTATATTGATCACTTTCGTGATCTCTTCTCATATAAAATCTTAAAGGTAAATTTTTATATTCATTAATTTCAGCTAAATTTTCTAAAAACCCGCATATCTCTATATCTTTACCTACATCTATCCTTCCACTATTTTTATTGATAAATTTTCCTTTACTGTTTTTTATCCCTAATATACTACCTAATACCTTTATTTTTCCATCTATTTTTTCATTTTCATCAATAAATTGTTTAGATCCTATATTTTCTAAATTAAGAATATTTATTAAATTTCCTTTTATCTCTATATGTCCTTCATCATTGAAAATATTTAAAGGACTATAGTTTGTATAACCTTTTAAGTCACCATAAACTAAGAATTTCGATTTTTTATAGGTTTTTAAGGCATTTAATGAAGCATTTTTTACTAAAATTGATCCATTATTTTGAATACTTTTTGCTATTAATGTATTAGTAGTTATAATTCCATAGTTTTCAATATCTTCGAAAGTCGAATCTGCTGCTTGAGATAAGTTATTAACTGTGCTTATCGTTGCTCTTTTTGATATTTTAATATTTTTATCAAAGCTAACTCCGCCTTTAGCAATTATATCTTTTTTTATTTCAAATAAATTAACAAATGAGTAAGTTACTGATAAAGAGCCATCTACTGATAAAGGACAACCATTATTAAATAAATTATCCTTTAAACCTATTAAAGTGAGATTTTTAGGAAATTTTTGAGAATCTTTAATTAAAATTTTTCCAGCATTTATTTCAACATTGCTATTTAATAAAAATAAAGGCCATCTTTTTAGTTTTAGCTTTTTAGATTTCAATACTATATCCTTAGCATTTGTATTCATTTTAGGAAAATCTGAATCATCTATTACTAAAGAATTTATTTTATATTCTAACTTATTATTTTCTATGCTAATTTCATTTACAGGAATTTCTAAGTTATTATCCAAGTTTATATCTTTCTCAATTGGAAATGTATTATTAATTAGACTATCTAGATGAGACTGTGTATCAATAAGCTTAAAACTTTGGTTTCCTGATATAGTAAGAATGCCAAGATCTTTATTTTCTTGAGAATATACAAATATTTTTATATGAGATATTTCTTCCTTTATTTCTTTACAGTTATATATTAAATTCAATGAATTAAAAATAAGATTTTTTGTTGCATTTTGGCTATTTTTGCATACAATTGTATTACCTTTTTTTAAATAAATTGAAATCTTACTAGACAAAAAATTGATACTATCTCCTAAAATATTTTGATTTGAAATCACTATTTCGTCTTCTTGTTCAAAAATTTTTTTATCTATAAATAAATTTTCTGCAACTATATTAAGACTGATAGCTTTTATATAAGAAACAGAATTATGCAAGTTATTATTAATTATATTTTTGCATTCTAATTTTAAAGCATTGCTTTCTATTATTCCAACATTATCTAAATTAAATGAGCAAATATATAATGACTTTGCTATTAAAAAACCTTCATTAATAAATTCTTGAGCCTCTATTTTTAAATTTTCAACTTCTAGAGCACCTTTTAAACAAATTTTACCTCTAGATTTTATCTTAACTGTTTTTGCTTTTAATAAATTATTATCACTTAAAATATTAGCTAAATCTGTATCTTTTTCTATTTCTATAACTGTAGCATTGTCAAAAGTATCATCTTTTTCTTTTAAGGGTAAATTAAATTTTTTGAAGCATCCAAACAATGCTAGAATTGATATAAACAACTTTATTTTCTCTATGTATATTATATTATTCATTTTATTTAGCAAAATCCTTCTAAAATTATGAAATATTTTTAATATCAAAATAATTATAGCATTCTAGCCTTTTTTTGTAAATTTATCTTTAATAAAGCTGAAATGCAGAATAAATAAAGAAAATTCACTATATTTTTTCCTTTCCTTAACTAATTTCTTATATAGTTTTAATTCTATTAAAACTAGTCATTTAAAAGGAAAGAAAATACTAGTTTTTTAAATAAATATTCCTTTATAAAGTTTTTCCAATAAAACTTGAATTTTATAATAATATAAATTAAACTCAATTATAAATATTATTATGATATAAGGAGGATAGATGAAAATTAAAAGAGAGTTAGATAGTGTAGCAGGTGGAATGATATTAGAGAATAGAGGACCTATTAAAAATATAGGTGTACTAAAAAAACCAAATTTTGAGCCTTTAGTTAGAGTTAAAACAATTCAAACTGCTCAAGTTGAAGACGATAAACCAAGCTTTTCTGTTGCAGTAATTAGAGAGAAAATTTAAATTTTTTAAAGGAGATATTAGAAAATGAAAAAAGATAAAAAAGTTAAAAAAAATTCTAAAAATAAAATGACTGATAAAAACCTTGATTCTGTATCTGGAGGAATGTTTGTAGCTCCAGAATTAATTGAAAAAATAAAAAATGAAAGAATGGTATGTGCTGGTAGTTATGAAGCATGTAATAAAAATAGTAACCGTGGACCTATACCTGTACTTAAAAGTATAGTTAAATAATTCAATTTTAAAAAAATAGAAGGAACTTTTTTCTAAAAGTTCCTTTTTTGTTTTAGTAATCTTATTCTTCAGCCTCTTCATCTTTAGCTAAAGTTCTATATTTTAATTTATTATTCGCATAATTAACAGCT
>JAEWOZ010000029.1 GCA_023399505.1 Fusobacteriota bacterium
AATATAAGCTGAGTGACAGCTGCATTTAAAGATAATAACATTAGAGCTTTGTTTTTAATTAAAACTCTTATCCCCTCTTTAAAGCTATGCTTTATATTCATTCTTTCTGAAATTATTGCCTCTTTGGGCCTTTTAAATACGATAAAGCCTTTCATTATTACAATTACAAAATAGATTAAAGAACATGTTAATACTGACAAGTTAAATCCTAACTTAGCAAATATTAACAAAGAAAATACTGGAGCTAAAGTTCTAGCTATTTTATCAAATGAGATATCGAATGAGTTAGCCTTTAATAGATCACTTTTCTTAACTATAACTGGAATAATAGCTTTATTTATAGGACCAGCAAATGCTCTTAACAACCCAAATATAAAAACTATAATAAAATAAAAGGATATATCAGGTTTTTGTAAGACAGAATAAAGAAATACTATTAATAAAAAAGATGCCTTTAAAAGCTCTGGTATTTTAAAAATTTCTTTTCTTTCAAACCTATCTGCTAATAGGCCAGCTATTTGCAGAAATAAAACTTTTGGTAAAGCTTCCATCACATAAATCATTGCAAATTTAAATGCAGAACCAGTAATGTTAAAAACATGAAAAGAAACTGCATTCTGAAATAGTTCAAATGCAAAATTAGATGCTAAAAGTGAGGTAAAAAACAGTAATAAATTTTTTCTCCTAGAGCCTTTAAACATGATAATTTAACCATCCTTGTAATCAATATAAAATTTTATTGTCTCATTATTAAAGTATTGATTTTATATTTTTATAAGTAAGATAAATGGTATCATATATAAAAAAAGATGTCCAATTATTAGGCCTCCCCTTAGTTGTAATTGGCTTAAAAAACACTTTTTAAATAATTTTAAAATTTATGATATTTAAGAAAATTAAAAAAAGTAAAGTATAGAAAAATACTTTACTTTTATATTTTAGTTTAAATTTTTTATCTTTTTTCTTGAGACGAAATGAAAAATATATGTAGAACAACTTTTAATAGAACACCGACTGCTAATAATATTAAAGGTATGTGCAAGTTGTTTTCAGATGAAAATCCATACATTAAAGAACCTAATGAGCTAGAAAGATTAAAGAAAACCATAAAATTAGCTATAAACTTTCCTAATTCTTCTCTTGGAACCTCTTTTTGATAATAGTGTGCAAAATAAATAGTAAATAAATTAAATGAAAAGAATAAACCTACATTTATAATAAAAAGTAAAATGACTAGAGCACTTAAAGATAAACCATTTCCTAAATAACCAAAATAAGAAACTACAGCTATTATCATACTTCCGAAAATTAACTTACCTCCTACTGCAACTGTTATACCTTGTCTATCAGTTATTTTGTTTTCTAATCTAGATAAAAAGTATAGAGAAAGTAAAGTTCCTACAGCTCCACCTAAGCCCACGAATGCTAGTAAACTTAACCATACATTTTTCTCACTTAAATGTAGTAAATCCATTAATTTAAGAAAAAATTGAATTGAAGGTAAACTAGTGTCATCTTTAAGCTTTCTGAATATTGTAGGCAACACTACATAATTGAAAGGATGAAATAGTAGTTGTGTAGTAAGAGCATTTAATAATAAGAGAACTATTCCTCTATTATTGAATAGAGATATTGCACCTCTATAAATTTGTGAAAAAACCTCAAAAGGGCTAAATTTAAATTTTCTTTCTGATACATGATCTATAACAATAAAGCTTTTACTTATAGCCATAGCAGCGTATATAAATGAAGCTATGATCATAGGCAAAGTAAATCCAAATATAGATAATATAAACATTGAAATTACAGGTCCTATTGTTCTAGCTATTTTATCGTTAGAAATTTCATAAGAATTTGCCTTAAGAAGCTTATCTCTAGGCGCCAATATAGGAGCTATAGACTTAGTTATTGGAGTAGAAAAAGCTCTCAAAAGTCCTAAAACAAAAGAAGTTATCAGTAATACCTTAACATCTGCATTATAAAAAATACATAACATTACGGAAAGCCCTAATGATAAAGAGTAGAAAACATCGGTAAATATAAATAATTTTCTTTTATCAAATTGATCTGCTAACAAACCTGCTATCTGTAATAAAAATATTTTAGGTAAGTTATTTAAAACTATAGACATTGCAAATTTTGCAGCTGATCCACTTATTTGGAGTATTTGATAACTCAAAGCAGTTAGTGCAAAATTATATGCGAAACTAGCTATAATTTGAGTAATTAAAAATATATTAAGATTCCTGTTTTCTTTAGCTAACATTTGTAACAACCTCATAATTAAAAAATAATTGCATGGTGCGAAGAGCGGGACTTGAACCCGCACAGAATTTCTTCTACATGCCCCTCAAACATGCGCGTCTACCATTCCGCCACCCTCGCAAACAGATACTAATCTTATCATATAAAAAATAAGATGTCCAATAATCAAGCTTGTAGAATTTAAAAGCACTTAACTTGACGAAATTTTAAAATGATGTCATAATTTTATAAAAATATTTAAAATTTTTAGAGGTAAGAGTATGAAAAATTTAATTCTAGCAAGCTTAACAGCTTTAGCTGGATTATCGGCAAATGCCCCCCAAACGACTAAACATAAAAAATGTGAATGTCCTACTTGTTTTATAAAGCATAATAAAAATACAAGATTTAACAGAAAAAGAAAAGAAGCAGAAAACACAAAAAGCCAAGAAAATAGAAACGAAGAGCTATAAAAGAAATATATTTATTGAAATTATTATAAAAATGAAAAAAGTATAATTATTTAAATATATTTCTTTTTATTATAAAAATTTCCCACTACAAAGAGAGGTAACAGATGAAAAAACTTTTATTAACATCAACTTTATTATTTACATCAATTTCTTGTTTTAAAGATTATAGAAAAGAGATGGTAACCCAGCAAAAGAAAGAGTTAAATGCAGCTCAAAATAAAATTTCAGCTTTTATAACTACCTTTGTTAAAACAGATATAATAACAAAATCTGAGCAATTAGTAGCATTTGCAAATAATTCTTTAAGAAGTGGGAAAATTCCAAGTGAAAAGAAAACTGAATTAGAACAAGCTATAAAAAATCTTAATCACTCCAAAAAAAGTTTAGAGAGTAGAATAGAAAATGCTATAGAAGATTTAGAAATTTCAAAAAACCCTAATAATGGTCTTAAACTTTTGGGCTCAATATACATAGTAGCAAAACATGAAAAAATTCAAGATAAAGTAATTGAAATTTTAAATAAAATTATTGAAAATGTGGAAATTGCTCTAAAAATAAACAAAGAAAAAAAATTCTTAGAAAATACAGATATGCTAAATTTTCAAAAGTTAGTGCCTAAATGTAAAATGTTAATTGATGCTCTATCTTCATCTAATAAAAATAGAAATGAGAATGAAATTAAAATATCCTCTTGGATTTCACAAATAGAACAATTTAAAGTTTTAAGTAATAACAGAGAAGTAGAGATTAAAGAAGAACTTAGAAATGCTATGAAAAGCATTATTGATGAAGCAGAAGGGGCAATTAAAGAAAATAACTTCATAAAATTAGATGAATTAAAAGAGAAGAAAGCTCTGCCTATATTAGAAGAAGTATTCTGTGATTTTATTGAAAAAGGCGATGCTTTAAAAGATTCTGAAAAACTTGTATTAACAGAAATAGGGAAGAATTTATTAAAACCAGAAGCTATTATGATTAGCAAAACCTCTTCTATTGCAGATGAGTACATTAAAGTTGAAAACTTAATTAAACAGGCTAATATTGAAGAGACGAAGGAATGGGAAAGAATTAAAGACAAATACAGTTTTGTAATAAGATCAAAAGCCGAAATTCCATCATTTGAAGATGCAATAGAATTTCAAAATTATTTTAAAAAAGCTTTTGAGATAAAATCAGATACTTTGTTTAATTCATTAGGGGACAAAATTAATGAAATAAATAGTATAAAATTACAAAAGGAAATTTCAAGATCACTTAATTATTTAAAAATCAAATTGGAAGATATGGAAAAAAAATTAGCAAACGCTAATGAAAAAACTAATTAAAAAATTTTAATAGATCAGAAATATTTTGAACATAAGTTATATCTATAGGAGCTTTTTGAAGCTCCTTTTTGTTTCCCATAGGGGCGTATAATTTTTTAAAACCTACTCTTGCGAGTTCAGTTGCCCTTTTTAGAGAAAAAGGAACTTTTCTTATTTCACCTATCAAGCCTACCTCACCCATAACAGCAACTTCAGCGGGAATAGGCACAGATTTAAATGAGGAAATAAGTGAAAAGACCATACCTAAACCTAATGATGTATCTTTGCTTCTTATCCCTCCTGGGATATTAAAAAAAACATCTTTAGTTAATAGATTTAGATTTAAGTTCTTTTCAACTATAGCTGCAACTATTTGAACTTTGTTTGTATCAAGACCTTGTGCTATTCTTCTTGGAAGTCCAAAAATTGCATTAGAAACTAATGATTGAACTTCTAATAGAAATGTTCTATTTCCTTCTAAAACTGGTACAACGACGCTACCTGGCAATAAAGCTCTCTCTTCAAGGAAATATTCTGAAGGGTTAACTACCTCTTCCATCCCCTCTTCACTCATAACAAAAATACCTATTTCATTAGTAGCACCATATCTATTCTTAGATACTCTTAAAATTCTATGTGCGAAATCTTCATCACCTTCAAATTCCAATACACAATCTACCATATGTTCTAAAAGTTTAGGGCCTGCTATTTTACCCTCTTTAGTAATATGACCTACTATTAGAAAAGAGATAGCCATCTCTTTTGCGATACTTACTAATTCTATAGCAGTCTCTCTTATTTGAGACATAGTTCCTGGGATTGTTCCTACTTCTTCATTTAATAGGGTTTGAATTGAATCTACTACAACTACACTTGGCTTTTCTTTTCTAATATAAGCGCTTATAGCATTTATTCTTGTTTCTGGAAGTATAAAGAAATTTTTACCTTCGATACCTATTCTATTTCCTCTTCCCTTAACTTGTTCAGGTGACTCTTCTCCTGAAATGTATAAAACTTTACCTTTTTTAGAATACTTTTCTAAAACTTGTAAAAGAAGAGTAGATTTACCTATGCCAGGTTTACCGCTAATTAATACTACGCTTCCTTTAACTAGTCCTCCTCCAAGTACTCTATCAAATTCAGCTAATCCACTTGCTATTCTATCTTCAGAAGATGCCTCTATTTTATCGAAAGATTTTGCCTCTCTTGATTCGTTTATTTCAATGTTTTTTAACTTTTTGCTTTTATCAAAATCTACCTCTTCCTCAAAACTATCCCATGCACTGCATTCAGGGCATTTTCCTAACCATTTTGAAGAATTGTAGCCACATTCTTGGCAGACAAATTTCTTTTTAATCATGCTTTTCACTTCCTTCTTCAATCTTTATCTCTAACTTCTTACAAGCATTTCTTGCTGCGCTTTGTTCAGCCTCTTTTTTACTTTTACCATTTCCTATTCCAATTATCTCATTATTTAATTCAACAGCTACTGTAAACATTTTCATATGGTCAGGGCCTTGGGTATTAGTTACAATATACTCTGGAATATTTTTGTATTTAAATTGAGTATGTTCTTGTAAAACAGTTTTATAGTCAAATGACATTTTATCTTTATGTATTCTCTCTACTTTACGTGTTAAAAAAGGTGTAAGGAATTCTTTTGTTCGTTCTATTCCAGCATCTATGTAAAAAGCTCCTAAAAGCGCTTCAAATGCGTCAGCTAATATTGAAGGCCTTGTCTTTCCACCATTTCTTACTTCACCTTTACTTAGTAAGAGATACTCCCCTAAATCTAACTGATGCGCAAAAGATGCTAAAATAGGTTCACTAACTATTTTAGACCTTAATTTAACTAACTCACCTTCACTAAAATTTTTAAAAGCAAAATAAAGATACTCTGTTGTTATTATATTCAACACAGTATCTCCTAATAACTCTAATTTTTCGTTATTATTATCTTTATACTTTATATTTTCATTACTATAAGATTTATGAATTAAGGCGCTTATTATAAGCTCTTTGTTATTAAATTCATAGCCTATTTTTTTCTCAATACTATTAACTAATTTAGCTAGAGTGCTATTAGTTGCTCTATTCATAAAAATCACCTATTAATTTAGATGAAATTTAGAGTATATATGAAATTTTTAAATTTTTAAAAACTTTACATAGACCCCAAAAATCTTATTTTTCTGAAACTTCTAAGACTTGTTTGCCTTTATATTGACCACACTTTAAGCATACGCTGTGACTCTTTTTAGATTCACCACAATTTTGACAGAAAGCAACATTAACATTTCTTATAAAATGATGCGATCTTCTTTTACCTTGTCTCGAATGCGTGGTCTTTTTAGGGGATACTGCCATGTTTGCCTCCGATGGATTAAAAATAAAAAGCCTTTATGGGCCTATTGAAATCCTCTTTTTCATAGTTATCTACTATTTTAGCTATAATTGTTGATTTTGTCAAGATGTTATCAAAGCATATATTATTGAATTTTGAATCTTTTTCTGATATATATACAGCTTCATTAGCATTAAAAAAAATTAAAAATTCTTCTAAAGTATATTTTAAATAATAACCTTGTAATATAAGCCTTTTATCTTTTTTTATATATTCAGCAAAATAAATATGATCATTTGAAGTAGTTAAAAAAGCTATTATTTTTTCATGATCTATTAAAGAATAAGCTAAAATATCTAAAGTATTAACTACACAACACTTTATAGAAGTTCCTTTAGATAAACCTAAAGCTGTAGCTATGCCTATTCTTGTTCCTGTAAAAGAGCCTGGCCCTCCACAAGTAGCAATAATATCTATACTATCTAAAGTGAGATTTAACAAGCTTAAGTTAAATTTTATTATTTCTATCATAGTCTCTGATTTGTGAGGAGGAATATTAAATCTAAATTCTGAAAGTATTCCTTTTTCACTATCATAAATAGTACAAGAATCTAAAGAACTTGAGGTATCAAACGCGAGTATTTTCATAAATTTTCTCCCTTTTGCTTCTTCTAATAAAATCTTGTATCTATTTTTTAAAAGAATACTTAAAACTTTCTATAAACTTCTAATTTTTACTAATTCCTCAATAAATTTCTGTTTATAATTTCCTGTTATTTTGAAAGTAAGTTCTCTCTCCTCATCATTTGAATATTCAAAAAAAATTTTCATATGGTTTGAAGGTAAAAATTTTTCTAAATTTTCAGGCCATTCTATTATAACTAAAGAATTAGTTAAAAATTCTTCTATTCCTATATCGTCTTGCATAGATAATCTATATGCATCAATATGCTTAATGACCATATTACTTGAAGAATATTCGTTTATAAGTGTAAATGTAGGACTACTTACTTTTTCTTCAATATTTAAAGCTTTAACTAAAAAAGAGGTAAATGTTGTTTTACCTGCTCCTAAATTTCCATATAAAGCTAAGCAATCTCCTTCTTTGAGATATTTAGACAATACATTTGCTATTTCCTTTAACCTATTTAAATTCACTTTAAAAACTAATTTATCCTGCATTAAAGTGCCTTACGTTTTCAGCTGTAATTATATTACTAATAGAAGAAATGTCTAATGACATTACTAACTTGCAATTATCTTCTTGTGTCCATTCTCTGTTAATAATTTCAGCATTCGAAAAAATTATTTCATCTATTTCATATTTTAACGAGTTACTATTTAGGTAGTTATTTAATTCAATAGTTCCTACTCTAAATGAGTATATTTTATTTCTAAATTCTTCTAAAGCTTTACGCTTTGCATCTTCTAAGGAATCTAGACGTCTTTTCATTTTCTCCAAAGAATCTGAAGGTTAACCTATTACAGTTACTTGAATTAAATTCTCTTCTCTAGAGAGAGCATATTTTTCAAATAAATTTTCCTTTTTAATTTTGTAATGATAACAAGACAAAAGTAAAAGGAACAGGCCTATCTTTTTCATCTCTTATTTATTTTGTTTGGGTTTGATACTTTTTATTGAATTTTTCAATTCTTCCTGTTTCGTCCACAAATTTTCTCTTGCCAGTGTATGCTGGATGACATTTGGAACATATACTTACTGCGATTGATTTACCTTTTGAATATGTTGAATGTGTTTTGAATGAATTACCACATGCACAACTAACTTCTAATTCTTGATAATTTGGATGTATATTCTTACGCATTTATTCACCTCGTGTTATTTTTTTTCAATAGTAATAAATTATATCATACAAGTTTTACCTTTTTCAATAAAATCTATAGAATATAATAAATATTTATGCTAAAATTTGAAAAAATATTTAAGAAATGAGAATAAATGAAATTTTTATCTATAGTTTTAGCAGCTGGTAAAGGTACACGGCTGGGAGAAAAGCTTAAATTAACCAGAGAGGTAAATGGTATCCCTATAATTGAACGTGTCGTAAATATTTTAAAAGAAACTAATTTAAAAACTCTTTTAATCTTAGGACATAAAAAAGAAGAAGTACTAAATATAGTAAAAGAAGATTATGTAGTTCAAGAAGAGCAAAAAGGTACAGCTCATGCCCTTATGCAAGCAAAATCGTTCTTCAAAGAATATGATTACATTTTAGTTCTACCAGGAGATGCACCTCTCATAGAAAAAGAAGTTCTGGTCTCCCTTATAAATAAACATATAGAATCTAAAGCTGATGCTACTATTCTAACAACTTATACAAATAATCCTAAAGGTTATGGAAGAATTGTTAAGATAAATGGTAATTTTAAAGAGATAGTAGAAGAAAAAAATTGTGATGATAAATTAAAAAAAATAAAAGAGATCAACTCAGGTATATATTGTTTCAATTCCTCATCTTTAGAAAATAATCTAAATAAAATTAAACAGAAACATGAATACCTTTTAACTGACATTTTTCAAATTATATTAGAAAATGGTGGTTTAGTTGAGACATTAAAAACATCTTTCTCATTTTGCCAAGGGATTAATACCTTACCTGAATTAATAAAAGCCTCAAATATATTAAGAGAGAGAAAAATCAAATATTTAATAAATAAGGGTGTAGAAATATTAGATCCTAAAAATAGTTATATAGATGAAAAAAGTACCATAGAAAATGGTTCAATAATTTATCCTAATGTAACAATTGAAAACAGCTATATTTCAACAAATAGCTGTGTAAGAGGAAACACAAGAATAAAAAACTCTTTTATAGAATCAAATGTAGAAATAGAAAGTTCTCTAATTACTAATTCCAAAATAAAAAAAGGAACTAAAGTTGGACCTTTTGCTCATATTAGAGGTAACTCTTCTATAGATGAGAATTGTAGAATAGGAAATTTTGTAGAAATTGCTCGTTCAAATGTAGGAAAAGAAGTTAAAATTGCTCATATGTCATATATAGGGGACAGTGAAATAGAGAGAGAAGTCAATATAGGGGCAGGTGTAATTACTTGCAACTATGATGGAAAAAATAAACATAAGACTTTAATAAGAGAAAAAGCTTTTATAGGAAGTAATTCAAACTTAATTGCACCTGTTGAGATAGGTAAAAAAGCGTTTATAGCTGCAGGGGCTACTGTAACAAAAAATGTTGAAAATGAATTAATATATATTTCTAAAAAGGAAACTTTAATTAAAAAGAGAGAAGATGAATAAATTAGATAAAAAAGTTAAAATTTTATTAGATAAGAAAACTATTAACCCATATAAAGAGATAATAGAAGAGTTTGAATCTATTATTAGAGATAAAAATGAAATATTCAGCCTTAAAGGTAAGTGGAATGAAAAGTTTAATAATAAGAATCAAATAAATTTAGAAATAGGATGTGGTTCTGGTAATTTTCTTCAAAAACAGGCTTTAAATAACCCTAATGAAAATTTTATAGGTATAGAGATAAGATTTAAAAGAATAGTTAAATCTGCTAATAAAGCTGATAATTTAAAAAACATTATATTTGTACAAAATAGAGCAGAAGATATTGATAAAATTTTCAACAATGAAGAAATTGAAAAGATTCATATATATTTCCCAGATCCATGGCCTAAGAAGAGGCATCTTAAAAATAAATTATTAAATAACAGCTTTTTTGAAAAAATTTATAAAATATTAAAGAGTGAAGGAATAATACTTATCAAAACAGACCATAAGGAATATTATAAAGAAGTTTTAGAAACTCTTAAGAATTTTGAAAACTTTATAATACTAGAAAATGATGAAAATTATTATTTTAATAAAGAGCTAGAAGAATCAGCTACCGAGTTTGAACAAATGTTCTACCATAAGAAACAAAATATTTATTTTATCAAAATAAAAAAGAGAGCTTAAACACTCTCTTTTTTTATAAATTTTAGTCTAGGTTTTTAATTTTGCTTTCATCTTCCTGTGAAGATTCTAAATCTTCTTTTTCATTATCATCTATTTGAGAATCTGAGAAATTCGATCTACGACCAATTATTTTACCAAGTGTAGACGAAGTTAAAGATGATCCTCGTGCTGTGTGTTTAAAAAGATCAGCATATTTTTGACCCTCTAAAGGATTCATTAAATCATCATTGTTATTTACTTGATTGTATAGTAATTCATTATTTATATAGCTATCATTTAAAGTAGAAGAGCTTATTCCCCATTCTATATTTTCTCTTTGGATAGTTGATTCAGTAAGATCTTCTTTAGGCTCTTGAACTAAGCTTTGATTAACATTTTCTAACATAGAGTTAACTGTAAGAGATTCAGCTATTGGAGATTGATGAAATACCGGTTGTTTGTATTCATTTATTTTTTCTTCTATTTCAGATAAACTTAGTGACTTTCTTGTCTCAATTGCTTTTTTGAAAGGATTTTCAGTTTTTTGAGAATCTTGTTTAGCTTGAGTAACTTTAGCATCTATTTCAGAGGAAGTAAGGGAAGAAACAGTTTTTTGAACTAACTCTTCTTTTAAAGATGTTTTAATTTGGATTACTTCTTCATCAACTTCTCTCTTTAAATCTTCAGAAGTTAAAAACTCTTTAGCTTTTTCTTCTTTAAGCTTCTTTTCAAATTCTTCTTGAGATAACTTTTCTTTTAATTTCTCTTTTTCTTCAATCCCTTGTTTTTGATTCTCTTCCTGAGCTTCATTAGATATTCTTTTTTCTTTAACTTTTAGTGCTATCTCTTCTAATCTTTTAAGCTCATCTTCGGCTTCTTTTTTAATTTTCTCTTCCTTAATTTTCTTTTTAACTTCTTCTTGAGCTAATTGTTCTTTTAATACTTCCTTAGCTTTTTCAATTACTTTTTCTGTTTTGGTATCTTCTTCTATTTCTTGAACCTTTTCTTTTAACATTTTTAATTCTTCTTCTAATCTTTTTTTTGATACGTCTTTAGATTGTAAGTTATTATTAGTACTTTTAATAGAATCTTTAGCGCCAGAGCAACTAATAAATGTTGCTAAAAATAGATAAAATAATTTGGATTTCATTTCTGCTCCTTTGATATTCTGTTGATAGCATCATTTTACTTTAATTCCAATTATAAGTCAATACTCTATTTTAATTTGAAATACTTGACTTCATTTGGATATGACATACCTAGTTCTTCTTTAGCTTTTTTTTCTATTTGAGAAAGCTCCGAATTTTTAATATATCTATTTCTAGCTTCAGCTTGTTGAATAGAAACTTTTTTTTTCTCATTTTCTAGATCTTTAATAAAAAGTAATTTTTTTGTTCTTGAAACAACTAAATGAATATAAATTATGCCTAAAATTAGAAAAGAAAATGCTAAAATTAGAAAATTTCTAAATATCTTTCTTTTTTCTAATAATTCTCTGCTATCACTTTTAGGGTTTCTCATTTATTTCTCTCAATTACTCTTAATTTAGCAGAAGCTGCTCTACTATTATCATTAGTCTCTTCTTTTGTAGCTATTATAGGTTTTTTATTAATTAATTGGTAACCTTTTTCTAAATATTCTTTAAAAGTATTTTTTACTATTCTATCTTCTAGTGAATGAAAAGTTATAACAGCTAATCTTCCTCTGTTTTTCAACAAATTTAAAGATTTTTCAAGAGCTATTTTTAAGAAATTTAGTTCTTGATTTACCTCTATCCTTAAAGCTTGAAAAACTCTTTTTAAAAAAGATAAATTAGAGCCCTTAACTGCTCTTCTTATAATTGAGGCAAGCTGAAAAGTAGTTTCGATTTTATTTCTTTTACGTTCCTCTATAATATATTTTGATATTTTTCTTGAAAATCTCTCTTCACCATATTCAAAAATTATATTAGCTAGTTTTTCTTCTTCATAGTTGTTTACTATTTCATAAGCTGTTAGACTATTTTCTCTATTCATTCTCATATCTAGCTTAGCATCATGCATATAAGAAAAGCCTCTTTCAGGTTGATCAATCTGCCAAGAAGAGAGCCCTATGTCCATTAATATTCCATCTACTTTGTTAATTTCTAGTAAATAGAGAATTACATCTATATTTACAAAATTATCTTGAATTATATTCACTCTTGAGTCATCTTTTAGATATTTAGAATAATTTAAAGCTTCTATATCTTGATCAAGACATATTAATTTTCCTTTTTCACCTAAAATTTTTAAAATAGCTGAAGAATGCCCTCCTCCACCCAAAGTAGCATCAACATAAGCTCCATTTTTATTAATTACTAAATGATCTAAAGCTTCCTTAAGAAGAACTGGTTTATGATAAAACAATTTTACCTCTTTTAATATATTTAAATTAAAGTATATCAAAGCTTCTTTTTTTATACAACTAAACAAAAAGAGCTAATAAGAATATCTAATTCTTTTCCTGCTCTTCTTCCTCTTTAATGCTTTTTAATCTATTTGAAAGTTTTTCAATCTCTTCAGTTTCTTTTAAAATTTGCTTCAATTGTTCTAATCTATTTATTCTTGTTAATTGAATATTTCCAAAATCTACATATGATTCTTTTACTTTATTTATATCCTTTTTCATTTGTTCTAAAGTTTTCTGTATATCTTTCAATTCTCTTAGTTGCTTACTTTCAGAAGTTTCTTTTAAACAACTTATAAAAAAAAACATTAAAAGCAATATGCTCCTCATGATTAGACTCCCCTTTCAACCTATTTATATCAAGTATAAATTGAAATGAGTCATTTTGCAAATAAAGTTATATTATTTTGCTTCCTCCCAATTTTTAGAAGTTTCTACATTTACTTTTAAGGTTACTTTAGGTAAAATTATACAATTTTCCATTATGTGCCCAATTTTTTTCATATATTCTTCTTTTTTCTCTTCTCTAACTTCAAAAACTAGTTCATCATGAACTTGTAAAAGCATCTTTATATCTTCTGTATTTTTAATTTCATTATATATTTCAACCATTGCTCTTTTAATAATTTCAGCTTGAGTACCTTGTATAACAGCATTAACTGCCATTCTTTCAGCTGCTTTTCTTAAAGCAATGTTTTTACTATTTACACCTGGAATGAATCTTTTTCTTCCAAACAATGTTTTAACAAAACCATCATTACGTGCATCTAAAATAGTAAAGTTAACGAAAGTTTCTATTCCACTATACGTTTCAAAATATCTTTTAATGTATTGAGTAGCTTCTTGAACTGGAATATCTAGTTCTTTTGCAAGACCAAAAGAACTTTTACCATAAATAATGCTAAAATTTACTACTTTAGCTCTATCTCTCTCAAGTCTTGTTACATCTTTAGGCTCTTTAACAAAAAGAATACTTGCAGTTTGTGTGTGTAAGTCTATATCATTAGCATATGCTTTAAGTAATGCTTCATCTTCAGAAATAGATGCAAGAATACGAAGTTCTATTTGAGAATAGTCAGCTACTATTAGAGTGAAACCCTCTTTTGCTATAAAAGCTTTTCTTATTCTTCTCCCTTCAAGAGTTCTTGAAGGAATGTTTTGTAGATTAGGCTTAGAAGAAGATAATCTTCCAGTTGCAGTACCTTCTTGATTAAAAGTAGTATGTACTCTACCATTTTCATCGCAAAGCTTAGGAAGAGCTTTAACATAAGTGTTATATAGTTTTACTAGTTTTCTATACTCTAGTAAGCTAATAGCTACTTCAACTTCCTGCTCTTTTAAAGCTTCAAGTACCTCGTTATCAGTGGAATAGTTATTTTTAGTTTTCTTAATAGGTTTTAATCCCATTTTAAAGAAAAGAACTTCAGCTAGCTGTTGAGGAGAGCCTATATTAAATTCTGATTCTGTTAATCTGTATATATCTTTTTCAATTTCTTGAATTTTTTCTTCTAACTCTTTTGCATAATTCTCTAAATAATCTATATCTATCTTAATTCCTACTTTTTCCATATCAGCTAGAACTGGAATCAGAGGGAGCTCTTCTTTTTTAAATACATCTAATAAACTTTCATCGTTAAGCTTTTCTACTAAAACATCTTTCAACTTATATATTGCATAAGCTTTTTTTATAATTAAATCTTCAGATTCACCTTCTAAATTAAAATCAAGATATTCTGTAGAAATTCTTTCTAAACTAACATTCTCTTCTGGATTTAATAAATGTGCTGCAATCATTACATCAAAATTTATATTTAAAGGTTTCCTTTTAATTGTCTCTTTGGAATTATAGAAAATCAAAGGATTTTTTATATCTAACTCTTCTATATTTCTTTTAATAAGATAATTTTTCTCTTCACCTAATGAAAAAGCACTGAAATTCTCATCAGCACAAATGCTCATAGGTATTGTTTCATCTTTAACTATTTTTTTAAGTTCTTCTAAATCTAAAAGTTCCTTATATTCTACGTTCAAAGAGGGTGTTTTAACACCTAAATCCAATTTTTTAATTACAGATCTGAAACCTAGCTCTTTTAAAAATTCTAGTAAGTTATCTTTATTAAAATCTTTTCTTAATAATTCGTCTGTTTTAATATCTATAGCTGCACTATGAATAGTAGCAAGCTCTTTGCTTAAGAAAGCTATCTCTCTATTATCTTCTAACAATTCCTTAATTTTAGGAGTTATATTCTCTAAATTGTCGTATATTCCTTCTAATGACCCGAATTGATTTATAAGCTTCTGAGCTGTTTTAGGTCCTATCCCTTTAACTCCTGGAATTCCATCAGTTGCATCACCTTGTAATCCAAAAAGATCTATTATTTTATTAGGTTCTACTCCTAATAACTCTTTAACTTCTTCATCTTTAGAGACAATTTTGAAATCTTCTTCACCTTTACCAAAAAGAACTACTTTTACATTTTCATTTATGAGCTGTAAAAGATCTTTATCTCCAGTAAATATAAAAACTTCAATATCCTCTTCACTAAATTTTCTAGCTAAAGTACCAATAACATCATCCGCTTCGTAGCCTTGAATTGAAAGTGATTCAATTCCAAAAAGAGTTATTACCTTTTTCACATCAAAAACTTGAACTGCTAAATCCTCTGGCATAGCTGCTCTAGCAGATTTATAAGTAGAGAGCATCTCTCTTCTCTTTAAACTTTCTCTTTTAACATCAAAACAAGCTGCAACATAATCAGGTGAAAACTTTTCAATAAGTTTTATTAAAGTATTAGTAAGACCAAATGTTGCACCTGTTGGCCTTCCATCTAAATTTCTCATATCTGTTAATTTATAGAAAAATCTGTAAATTATTGCACTAACATCTATTAAAAGGGCTCTTTTTGCTTTTTTCATAAATTCTCCTCATATTTTATTACTATGCCATCTTAAATTAGCACCGTAAGTTTTATTTAGCAAGGAGAGAACCTCATTTAAAGTTTTGTTTATCTCTTCCTCTTCCAAAGTTCCATCTTCTTTAGATAATTTTATTTTTAGAGATACACTTTTAGTATCTTTATCTATTGAATTACCTTCATAAATATCTACTATCTCCACATCACTTATAATAGAGTTTTTTAATTTAGCTTTTTGGATAATCTCTTTTGCTTCTATCTTTTTATCGAAAAGTATTGATAGTTCTCTTATTACTTCTGGATATTTAGATATTTTTTTGTACATTTCTTTAGAATCTATTAAGCCAAATAATTTATCTAAATCTATTTCACACATAAATACCTCTGTTCTTAATTCATCTGTTAATTTAGGATGAACTTCCCCTATTAAACCAATATTAACATCTTTATATGAAATATAAGCAGTTTTATATGGATGAAAATCTTCAATTGAAGTTTTATTAAATTCTAATGAAGCACCTAACATTTTAGAAAATTTTTGAACAATTTCTTTCAAGTCAAAAAAATCATATTCCTTTTCATTATTAAAAAGATCTTTATTTCTTTTCCCTGCTAAAGCTATTGTAACTTTTAATCTTTCGTCTTCAATTTTAAGTACTTTAGCTACTTCAAATATTTTAACCGAACTTGCACCATTATTTATGTTATATTTAACATTTTGAAACAGTGAATATACTAAAGAGTTTCTTAAAACAGCAAACTCTTCATTCAAAGGATTTTTTATCTCTAAATTTTGACCTTCTAAAAGATTAGTTGTTCTAGGTATGAAGCTATAATTTATTACTTCATTTAACCCTAAAACAGAGAGGATATTTTTTACTTTTTCTTGTTGAATAAATATTTTGTCTATTTTATTAACTTTTACATCTGTTTTAAATACTAAAGGTTTAATTTTATCATACCCATACATTCTAGCTAATTCTTCATATATATCAGCTTCTCTTGATATATCTAATCTATAAGATGGAACTTTTATTGTAAATATATTCTTTTCGTTTCTTTCATAAAGAGCTAAACTTTTCAAAATCTTAGTAGCTTCTTCTATTGAAATATCTATTCCTAAAAGTTGATTAGCTTTATTTAAATCTATATTAAAATTTCTCATTTTATAATCTTCTCTAAAGTTAGAAGTTTTTTTGGAAATAGATCCATTAGAAAGTTCTTTTATTAAAGATAAAGTCATTTTAAAAATATCTTCATTATCTATTGGATTTATACCTCTTTCAAATCTTTTAGAAGATTCTGTTGAAATAGCTAAAAGTTTAGAGGTTTCTCTTATCCTTTCAGATGAAAAGTTTGCTACTTCTATAAAAATATTTTTTGTATTGGAAGAAATAGCTGACTCTCTTCCTCCTATTATTCCTGCTAATGCTAATACCTTTTTATCATCTGCTATAACTAAATCTTTTTCAGATAGAATGATTTCTTTATCATCTAAAGTTAATAGTTTTTCGCCATTTTGAGCTTCCCTAATTATTATCTTTCCTTCAATCTTATCTAAATCAAAAATATGGATAGGATGTCCTTGCATCATCATAACAAAATTACTTATATCTACTATATTGTTAATACTTTTCATATTTAAAGAGCTAAAATATTGCTTAAGCCATAAAGGGGAATTTTTTATTTCTACACTTTTGACTACTTTTCCATAATAGGATTTACAATCTTTAGTTTTATTAGATAGGTCTAATATTTCACCATTATCTTCATTATATGGAAAATCTTTAAATTTTATAAAAGTATTATAAAAAGCTGCTAATTCTCTTGCTATACCTAAATGAGAAAAACAATCTCCTCTGTTAGGAGTTAATTCTAATTCAAAAACTATATCGTCATTAAACAAATAAGAGGATAAACTCTTACCTACTTCTGCATCTTGAGATAAAATAAGTATTCCAGAACTTTCAGATTTTAATCCTAACTCAGCTTCTGAGCAAAGCATTCCCTGAGATTCTATATTTCTTATTTTAGCTTTTCTTATAATTAAACCATCTGGTAATATAGAATCTATAGTAGCTACAACTACTTTATCACCCTGTTTATGGTTAGTAGCTCCACAAACTATTTGTAAAATTTCTTTATCAACATCTACTTTACATAAAGTTAGTTTATCAGCATTAGGATGTCTATCTAACTCTAATATTTCTCCTATTACAAATCCTTCAAATATTTTCTTATAATTCTTTATTTCTTTAACTTCGTGGCCAAGCATTGTTAAAACTTTTCCTAACTCTTTTGGCTCTTCTTTGATTTCTAAATAATTTTTTAATAAATTGAGAGAAATAAGCACAATTTGCTCCTAAAATTTTTGTAATTTATAAATAATTTTAGCACAGTCTTTCACTATTGGAAAGATTTTATTTTTCAAGCTTTTTAAATAAAAATTAATTATAATTTATTGATAATTATATAAAATAGTTATAAATTTATTAGGAGCTATATACCATATCATAAAAAACTCATAATATGGTTAAATAATTCTAGAGGTAATTCAATTAATTCTTTTAAAAGTTCTACCCTTTTATTTGGCTTTGACCCTTTTTCATTTTTTATAATTTCTTCTATTATATAAATACAAACTTTAGTATAATTCCTTTCTTTCGCTATTTTTTTTGCTTTAAGTACTAAAGCAACTTCAAAATTATTATTGTACAGAATTTTGACTTCTTCTTTTATAATTATTTTCGCAATATCTTTATTACCATGCTCAATAGCAAATAATAAAGCATTTTGTCCATCAATATCTTTTTCAGTTATATTAGCCCCTTTTTCTATTAAAAATTTTACTACTTCTTTATTTTTTCCACTAATAGAATATATTAGAAGTGATGATCCGGATTTATCCTTGTAATTAATTTTAGCTCCTGATTTTATTAAAAGTTTCATTATTTCTATATTTTGAAGGAAAGTAGCTATTTGTAAAGGCGTGCCTCTTTCATTATCTTCATAATTAACATCAGCTCCTGCCTTTATTAACAATTTAATTATTTCTTTTCTTGTATATTCTATTGCTAAAATTAAAGCCTTTTCCTTATTATTATTGTAATCTTTGCATTCAGAAGACATTTTTTCTATTAGTAATTTAGCTATTTCTTCATAACCAAATTCAATAGAATACATTAAAGCAGTTCTTTCTTCACCATCTGTATAATTAAGGTCAATTCCTTTTTCTATCAATAATCTTACTTTATTCTCATTCATTTCTAGAACTGCATCTATTAAAGCTTCAGAATTATTTTCATTTTCAAGTTGATCTACCGAAGAAAATAATTTCATCTTATTTGAGTTATAAGTTTCATCACTACAATGAGAATGAAATGTGCTATGTTCTCTTAAAGTGTCTATTACTTTTTTGTTTTTAAATTTAGTGGCTATGTTCATAGCTTTCTCTATTTCGCTATTTTCATTTGCTTCTTTTTTTATTAAAGAGCTTAATATTTTTTCATCAACATATCCATAATTGCTAAAAGGAGTAGGTATCCTATCAGTAGTTTCTACTATAAGTTCAGTATGCCCTTTGTAGCTGCAAAGGGGAACATGTATTTTAGAGATAACAACAC
>JAEWOZ010000034.1 GCA_023399505.1 Fusobacteriota bacterium
TAAAGGAGTAAAAGGACAACTAGAACCTAATATAAGTAAAGCAATAGAATATTTTAATAAGGCTATAGATATAGGTAACCCTAGTGCATTTAATAATTTAGGAACTTTATATTACTATGGCATAAAAGGACAACTAGATCCCAGTATAAGTAAAGCAATAGAGTATTATACTAAAGCTATAGATATGGGTCATTCTGAAGCAGCATATAATTTAGGATTATTATATATTAAAATAATAAAAGGACAATCAGAACCTAACATAAGTAAAGCAATAAAATATCTTAATAAAGCTATAGATATGGGTCATTCTAAAGCAGCATATAAGTTAGTGTCATTATATTACTATGGAGTAGAAGGCCAGTTAGAGCCAAATTTAGATAAAACAATAGAATATTTTGATAGAGCTAAACAAATGGGGTGTGATATTGCTGGTATTGATTTAAATAACCTGTATAACAAATTAATAAAAGAAACATTAAATACAAGTATAAATAAAGCTATAAAATGCATATTTAATTTATATAACAAATATAATTATAAATATAGTAATATAAATGAAATATTAAATATTAATATAAAAGAATACAACAATGACAATAAAGAGATGCTAGAGACATATATAAATAACATAAAAGAATGTTATGGAGTAGTGTTGGGACAAAAAATAGCTAATGATGTTAACTCTACTGTATCTTCTTTTAAGCATAACTCTATTGATAATGACCTATTTGTATCTTACGATTATATATCTAAATATCTAGAAAATTTATTAGAATTGTTAGAGCATTTCGATAAGCATAACTTCGTGATAAATTGTATTAAACTAAAAAATAAATCTAAGTTTAAAAACATAGAGGACGATTATGTAAAGTTACTAAATATTAAAGGTAAAGATTACATATGCTTAGGTGAAGACAAAGGATATAATAAGTTAATAGACATAATGAATAGAAGAGAAGAATTATTAATTCATATAAATAAAGTAATTAGCAAGATAGATAGCAATACTGATCTATTTTGTACATTAAGAGGAATTATAAGTATAGAGAAACAGTTATATAAGGTAATAGAATATACTACTTCTTCAAGAAATAAAGGATTCCTAAATAAATATAGATCTTTATTTGATAAATAGCATTATATTAAAAACAATATAAAATGATAAAGAATAATTAAAAAATGACCGTATGTATCTTACAAACATAAAAGGATCAATGTTATAACGAAAATTTATTGAAAAAAAGAGACCTAGATCTATTTTTTTTATTATATAGAGCTTATTTAAATTTATAGATTAAAAAATTTTTACTTTTGATCATTTTTCAATAATTTAATATTACTATTACTAAATTTCTAAAAATTTAAAATTATAAATAAATGAATGATTTTATAATAGAAATCAAATTTCTTACCTTCAAATGAGATTTTCAATATCATTAAGTTCTTCATGGCCTTTGTATGTTAGATTTGATGAATACCTTTTCTATTATATCTACTTTAAAGCATCTTCTACCAATGATTTTTTACCTTTATTCTCTGGTTTTTAAGCTTTACCATTTTCATATTTTTAATTTAAATAAAAAACTTATTTAAATTCTTAGACTTTTTTAAACCATTTTCTAAATTAATATTAGAATGAAAAATTCTAAATAAAATTTCCTTTCTGATATATGGTAAAATATTTTACTTATATATTTTAAGAAAGGAGGAAAAGGAAATGAAAAAAATGATAGGAAAGTCTACTGATAATTTTAAAGAATTTAGAAAATATAACTACTATTATGTAGATAAAACATTATTGATTGAGGAGTTATTTAATAAAGTAGATAAAGTAGTATTATTACCAAGACCAAGAAGGTTTGGTAAAACTCTTAACCTCTCAATGTTAAAGCACTATTTTGATATAAATGAAGATAATAGAGAGCTATTTAAAGGATTAAATATAAAAAAGAGAGATATTTTTAATGAGCATATAAATAAATATCCTACTATATTTCTTACACTTAAAGAGATTAAAGGACTATCTTGGGAAGAAATATATGGAGATTTTAAATTTGCAATATCTAAATTATATGAAGAACATTCTTACTTACTGAAAAGTGATAAATTATCACAATTTAATAAAGATATAATGAATAAAATAATAATAAAAGAAGCTTCCATACAAGATTATAAAAATAGTCTGTATTTGTTATCAGAATATATGTATAAACATTATGGAAAAGAGGTAATAATATTATTAGATGAGTATGACACACCTGTTAATAATCTCTATAGTGATAACATATATGATAGTATCATGAGCTTCATGAAAGTATTTATAAGTAGTGCCTTTAAAGGTAATCAATATTTATTTAAAGGAGTAATAACAGGAATACTAAGAATAGCTAAGGAAAGCATTTTTTCAGGCGCCAATAACATAACAGTTAGAACTATATTAGATAAAGATTTTAGTGATAAGTTTGGTTTTACTGAAGTGGAGGTAAAAGATATATTAAAATACTATGGTATGGAAGATAGGATAGAAGAGGCAAGAGAATGGTATAATGGCTACACATTTGGGGATAGTATTGTCTATAACCCTTTTTCAATAGTTAATTATGTTCAAAAGAAAGTATTAGAAACTTATTGGTTGAATTCAGGAAATAACTCTTTAATTGACAGCCTTTTACTAAATTCAGATAAAAGTATAAAGGATAAATTAGAAGAGCTAATAAAAGGGAATAGTATAGAAGAAGAGATAGAAGAAGGTATAGTATTTAGTGAGTTAGATAATCCTAAACATCTTTGGAGCTTACTATTATTTAGCGGCTATCTTAAAGCTAACGAAGGTACCATAGGAAAATACTTACTATCTATACCTAATAAAGAAATTAAAAAACTTTATAGTAAAATAATAGAAAATTATTTTAATAAATTAGTTGTCGGCTTATTGCCTATTATGGATAATATAGCTAAATCTATCCTAAATGACAATATAGAAGAATTTAGAAAAGAACTTCAGAACTTATTATTATCAAATATAAGCTCATACGATATAGGCAAAAACAAAGAGGAAGTATATCATATAATAACCTTATTTTCATTACTAAAGTTAGAATACAAGAATGAATATGAAGTAAAGAGTAATATAGAATCAGGAAATGGAAGATATGACATTTGTATTATTCCTAGAAATATTAACAAAATAGGATATATTATAGAATTAAAGGTAGCTAAAGATAAAGAATATTTAAAAAATAAAGCAGATGAAGCAATAAGACAGATAGAGGAAAATAAATATTACATAGAATTAGTTAAGAAAGGTATAACAAATATTAAGTTATTAGGTGTAGCTTTTGAAAGTAAAGCTGTTTTTATTATTGATAAGAAATTTAATTTTCAGATGCTTAACCAGTAATTAAAAATATTTTAAAATAGTAAAAGAACAAAGAGAAAATTATATTGCTGACGATACTTTTTTATATTAAGAACTTTAAAGCTATTTTCATAAATCAAACTTTAAAGTGAAATAAAAATAAGTGAAGAGGATATTCATATTTTAAATGTCCTCTTTTCTTTCAAAAATTCTTTTAATTATAACCTTGAAATATGATTACAAATTTAATCATAGCACGACTATTTAAACTAAACTTGCCAAAAGTATTATATGATGTTAAATTTAAAGCTAAGTTAAAAATATAAATTAATAAGGAGATAGAATGAAAAAATTTTTGATATTAGCCTTACTACTTTCATGTCTTAAAAGCTTTAATAGTTTAGGTATTAAAACTAAAGATATTAATGAAAATCTGATAATGGCTATAAATAAAGATAAAACAGATGAAGTTATGAAATTAATAGAGAAGGGTGCTGACATTAATCATATTTCTAATGGGTTAAGCATTCTAGAATTAGCTATAAATAAAAAGAATCTAGGAGTTATAGAGCTACTTCTAGAAAAGGGAATTGAAGTAGATAGAGATAGTTTAATAAAGATATATGATTTAGCTTTGGAATGCTTTAATTATAATATAATAGACTTAATTAAAGATAAACATAAGCTAGAGGAAGGTCTAATAGATAATAACAAATATTTATTATTGTTATGTTACACATCAAATGCAGAAGAATTAGAGAAATTTATAAAAAGAAATTTAATAGATATAAGAGAAATAGAAGATAAAATGAATAGAAATTGTCTGATTTTAGCATGCTTAGGAAATAGATTAGACATAATTGAGCTATTGATTAAAAAATTCAATTTTGATATTAATTATAAGTGTAGTGATGGAAGGAACTCATTAATTTTTGCATCCTCAAAAGGACATATAGAGATAGTAAAGCTATTAATAGATAGAGAAGCTAATATCAATAGTAAAAGTAATGATGGTAACACAGCATTAACAGAAGCCTCTAAAAAAGGTCATACAGGGATAGTAAAATTGTTAATAGAAAAAGGTGCTAATATTAATGATAAACAAAATAAGGGCTTTACAGCATTAATGTATGCAGCTCAAGATGGCTATATAGAAATAGTAAATTTACTTATAGAAAAAGGTGTTAATATTAATGAAAAAGATAACAAGGGATCCACGGCACTAATATTAGCATCATGTTTTGGTCATACAGATGTAGTCAAATTACTTATAAAAAATAGAGCTAATATTAATGAAAAAGACAATGATGTTAACACAGCATTGATACATGCATCACAAGATGGCTATACAGATATAGTAGAATTATTAATAGAAAAAGGTGCTGACATTAATAGTAAAAATAAAAATGGTGCTACAGCTTTGATGTATGCATCACAAAATAGCCATACAAAAATAGTAGAATTGTTACTAGAAGCAGGTGCTAATATTAATGAAAGAAATGAAAATAAAACAACGGCTTTGATGTTAGCTTCTTTCAAGGGTCATATAGAAGTAGTAAATAAGTTACTAGAAGCAGGCGCTAACGTTAATGATAAACAAAAAAATGGTTTAACAGCTTTAATCATAGCTTCACAAAAGGGCCATATAGATGTAGTAAAATTACTTGTAAAAAGTGGAGCTAATATTTTTTATAAAATTGATGTAAATCCAATATTAGATATTTTTTATGGAGATTCAACAGCTTCAAAATTAGCTGCTGAAGAAGGTCATAAAGATATAGTCAATTTACTAAATGCCGAGAAGAAAATTTTTATAAATGAAGTCAAAAAAGGTTCTATTGAAAAGATAAAACAATTAATAGAAAGTGGATATGATATTAATTCAAAAAATAAAGATGGTCATACTTTATTAATGATTAGCGCTTCCAATGGAAATTTAGATGCTTTAAATTATCTTTTAGAAAAAGGAGCAAATATTGAAGAAAAAGATAATGAAAATAATACTTCATTAATATTTGCATCATATAACGGCCATACAAAAATACTAAAAAAGCTATTAGAGGAAGACGCAAACATTAATGTTAAAAATTCATCAGGTAGTACATCTTTAATATTAGCTTCGAGAAAAGGTTATATAGAAATAGTAAAACTTTTACTAACTGCTAATTTAGATTCTAAAAAGCCTAAAGTATATAACAGTTATTTTAGTAATATAATGAAAACGTTTAAAGATAATATACTAGACAAAATATTTATATCTGACTTTGTAAATGAGAAAAATAACTTAGGAAAGACAGCTCTGCTATATGCAATGGAATTTGGTAATATAGAAATGGTAAAGTTATTGTTAGATAATAAAGCAGATGTTAGTATCAAAGATAATAATGACAAAAATGCCTTGATGTATCTTGAAGAAAAAATTAAGGATTTAGAAGAGGATAAAGAAAAATATTTAGAAATTAAAAAGCTTTTAATTTCTTTTAAGAGTTAAGTTTGTGGAAAATTTAAAGAGAAATTTGTTTAAAGATTTAAAATTAAATAAAAATTAGAAGATATTTCCTATTAAATATGTAAAAGCTTAAATAGAATACCTTGAATTTTAAAAAAAGTTTAGATTCTATAATCTAAACTAGTTCTAAACAATAAATATATGCTATTATTAAGTACACTAAATCCGTGACTGAATATGAATTGTACCTTATAGCTTAAAATCAAATTTTTAAATAATTCGTATTTAAACTGCGTAAAAGGTGAAACTTCAATAAAAATCTTTGATATTGAGTTAATAGAAATTATAGAATAATTAAGCGTCTCTTCTGAACCTATAAAAAATTTATCCATTAATTTATATTTTTGTTTCGAAGATATATGTAAAAAAGTTTTTTTATACTTTTTATTTTTAATCTTAAATATCCTCTCTATATCTTGTAATTTTTCTCCAAAACTTTTCTTATCTTCTTTCTTTTCATTAGATGTAGAAGAAAATATTTCTTTTACAGAACTTATTGATTTTTCTGCTTGGTAGTACTCTTTTACGCCCACTTTAAAATTGATTTTAGATTTAAAGTTACTGTTTTTGTACCAATACTTTAGATAAGGTTCTAGAAAAACAAATCTTATTTCATTGTCATTAAAATGAGCCATAGAGCTTTGAAAACCATACTTTATATCTCTTTTTTCATTTTCAAACAAAGTTTTTAAGTAAATTCTAAAATTACCCTCAATTCCTGTATTGCTTATTCTAAAGAAATAATCGTCACGTGCGCCTTTTAGACCTATAAAGATATTTTCATTTCCTATCTTAAATGGTAAACCTAGATCAAAAGTTATACTTCGATTATATGGCTCCTCTTTAAAAAGATTAGCTCTTATATTTAGATAATTATTTATTAAAGAGTGCTTTATATCAAAAAATTGAATATTAATTAAAGATTCCCTTTGATCAGTAATATCTTTTTTAATTTTAATAAAAGATTTTATTTTTGAGCTGATTATATTTTTATTTAAAAGTGAAAATATGAAAAGCATTAAGATTTTTTTATTCATTTAAGCTCCTAATTTTATTAACTATCTCTTTAATTTTTTCTACTGTATAATCTATCTCTTCAATAGTATTATATTTACTTAAGCTAAATCTTATCGAACCTTTTTGTTTTTCCAAAGAGGGATTTATAGCTTTTAAAACATGCGAAGGATCTATACTTCCTGAAGCGCATGCAGAGCCAGCGCTAGCATAAATACCTTCCATATCTAATTTAAATAGTAATATATCATTTCTTACACCTGAAAAATATATATTAGAAATTGAGGGAATTCTTTTCTCTATATTACCATTTATTTCACAATTGTCTAATTCACTTAATATACGAGCTTCAAAGTAATCTCTCATTTTTTTAACTTTTTCGTAATTTTCTTCTAAATTCTCATAGGAAATTTTCAGAGCTTCTTCTAATCCTATAATAGCTCTCAAATTTTCAGTTCCAGCTATTTTATTCCACTCTTGTTCTCCGCCAAAAATTAATTTTTTAATTTCAACTCCCTTTTTTACGTATAAACATCCTACTCCTTTAGGTCCATGTGATTTATGAGCTGTAAATGAACATAAATCTGCTGCTTTTAAAGGCACTTGACTAATTTTTCCTATAGTTTGCACTGCATCAATGTGTAATAAGATTTGAGTATCTTTTATTACATTTTTTATCTCTTCAATAGGCTGAATAGTACCTATTTCGTTATTAGCGTGCATCACGCTAATAAGAACAGTATTTTCTTTTATAAGATCTTTTAATTTTCCTATATTAATTATTCCATCTTGATCAACAGGTAAAATTGAAAGCTCAATGTTTTTCAAATTTTTGTAAGTTTCTAAAACAGAATAATGTTCTATAGAAGAACAGATAGCATGATCTCCATCTTTTAAAATACCTCTTATTGCTAAATTATTTGCTTCTGTTCCTGAGGAGGTAAAAATTAATTCTGAAGGCTTGCATCCTAAAATATTTGATATATTTTCCCGAGCATTTTCTAATTCTATTTTAGCTTTTTGTCCTTCATGATGTACGCTAGAAGGATTTCCATAAAATTCTTTTTCAATCTTTATCATTTTTTCTAAAATGGTTTCGTCAATTTGAGTAGTTGAACTGTTATCGAGGTAAACTTTCAATTTTTTCCTCCTTTTTTATTTTTATTATATCATTATATTGGACTTTTTTAATTTAGTTTCTAAATTAAAGTAAAGGAGTTCAATATGATGCTTTTAGTTGCCTTAGAGATTATTATAAAAACTTTATCTTTTTTATTTTTACCTTATTATTTAAGGATCTTATTAATTCTTTCAATAGATATTTTTAATTTAATTTTTATCAAAGATAAGTTTTTCAAATATTTTTCAGTTCTTTTATCTCTATTTTTCTTTAAAAATTTTGAATTTTTTAACTCACAATTATTGAAGGAAAAAATTTATTTAGTAGAGGGTAAATATATAGAAGATAATAAAATGAAATTATTAAAGATAAATGATAAAGAAATAAATAAAAATATTGTCTTTATATTTAAAAATTTTCTTAAATTAAAGGACGGTAATACAATAAAAGGAAATTTTAGAATAAAGAGAGAAATTTTTAATAAAATTTCCGCATGCTATTTTGCTGAAATTATTTCGATTGAGAATGTTAATCGTTTTCCTATTAGAGATTATATTAAGGAAATAATATTTGAAATCACATATAATTGTGATAAAATAACTTATAGATTTTTTAATTCTATTGTATTGGGTGAGCAGTATAAATTAGGTAAAAACATTCTAAAAATCTTTAAAGCTACAGGATTAATTCATATATTAGCTTTATCAGGATTACATTTTCATCTTTTAACTTATATTTTTACCTTAATTCTCTCCTTAATCAAATTAAATAAAAAGTTAGAAAACATAATACTATTTTTGTTATTAACTCTATATTTTTTTGTAGCTAATTTTTCTCCCTCTCTGCTAAGAGCTTACTTAATGGAATCATTTAAGATTTTATCTAAAGCATTAGGAGAAAAAGGAGATAATTTAAAAAGTTTCTATTTTTCATTAATTATTTCATTAATAATCAAGAAAAAGTTCTTATTAGAATTATCTTTTCAAATGAGCTATATAGCAACTTTAGCTGTCCTAGTAGCTAGTAAGAGGACTAAAAATATATTATATATGAATTTAACAATTTTTATTTTTGTAGCTCCTTTACAATTAATATACTTTAAAAGTATTAATTTCAGCTCGATTTTATATAATTTGATTTTTATTCCAATTTTTAGCTTAATAATAAAATTAATATTTTTATCAATTATTTTATTTCCATTACCTTTTAAATTAAGTGAACTTATATCTTTTACATTATCTAAGGTAATAAATTTATTACTCCTAATTTTAGAATTCTTAAGTAATAAATTTAAATTAATAATTGATTTTAATTTTAATTATTTTATTAGCTTTTTAATTTTTATAGTAATATTCTTATTAAAGAAGGAAAGGTACATTTATGAAAAATTTAAGAAACTTTTTCTACTCTCTTTTAAGCAGCATAGATAATCTAGGTACTATTCCTAAATTATTTTATATGACACTATTAATTACATTTTTAGGTATAGCTACTTATAGAGCTTTGTTAACCCCTTTAACAATTTTATTTTTAGGAATATTATTTTTTACTTCTTATATTAAAGACTTATTGCATAAGACTCTTTTAGTAAAATATTTTGGTACTATTTCAACTAAAAGTTTTCTATCTAGTATAGACCCTTTAAGTTTATTAATTCCAATTTCATATGTTTTATTAAATAACTCTTTCGAGTATTCACTTTTTCTTCCTGTTATTTTGTGGGGAGAACCTCTGATTGTTAGAAAATTTTTCACATCTAAAGGAGAGAAGCTTATTGGTAATTTTTTAAGTTCTTTAATATATCTATTTTTCTTAACTTTAGGGATATTTTTAATGGCACTTTTACAAAAATATAAAATTATTGATTTCTCTTTAGTACTTATGAAATTTAGTGCTCTAAATATAAAAAATATATTATCGTATTCAATTTTCTATTTTATAATGTTTAATTTAACATATTTGATAATGAATATGATTCCAATTGCACCATTTGATATGGGAGTTGCTTTAGAAAATATAGGGAGATCTGGGTTAGCTTCCTCTATAAATAGCTTAGGAAATATATTAATATTTTTCCTTTATTATATGGGCTTTATAACTTATATAACTAATCCAATTTATAAATTTTTTATTTTTAAATTTTTAATAAATTACTTAAATTAAGGTGGAAAAAATATGTTACATAATTCTTTAATCGCTGTTATATGGCGTGTTTTAAATTTGTTTTTAGGTGGAATGTTTAGACTAATATTAGTTAGAACTATAGGTATGCGTATGGCAGGTGAAGCTGATTACATATTGAGTATTTCAAATTTTTTGCTTATATTTTTTCTTTTTGGCTTTAATCTATATTTATCTAAAAATCTTATAGATTTAAATAAAGAAGAGAGGAAACAACTATTTTCTAATACTTTGTTTGCAGCTTTGACCTTATTTTTATTCTCTAACTTAGTATCAATACCTTTTTTAATGTATTTTAGCTTTAGCATAAAAGAGATAGCTTACATTTTGCTCACAACTTTAAGCTTCATTTTATCTGAGTTAATTTATTATTATTATGTAGGAATAGAGAAGAGCAACAATGCCAATTTTTACAATTTTTTAATGGGACTAATTCATACAATAGTTTATTATTTAATTTTTGTATTTTACTCTTCTGATTTCTCAATTTACTTTATAAGCTTATTAATCTCTTATACTTTAATACAGCTTTTTGCAATTAGTGGGGAAGTGCGTCTTCGAAGACCAAATTTTAACATATTAAGAGAATCTGTTTCTCTATATGCACCTTCAGTAATATACGGCCTGTTTCCTGTAATATCAAGATTGTTTCATAAACATTATACAGATGAGAGTAGTTTATTCGTATTTTCTACCTCTATTGCTTTTCTAAATCTATTAAATATGATTCCACTAATATTCAGTAGCTCTTATGCTCCTGTTTTTGCTCATTCATTTAGAAGCGGAGAAAAAGAGGTTTTAGAATATGAGGTTAAAAGAATAGTTAGAATAAGTTTTTTGCTAGTTTTACCTATGCTTATATTTATATTTTTAAATGCTAATTCTATACTTATGTTTTTATTAAATAAAACAGTAGAAAATGGAAGTAAAATTTTATACTTCATTTCTCTAGTTGGACTATTTAGAATTTTTTCTTTTCCAGCCGGAATCCTTTTAAATATGACAGGAAAAGAAAAAATAGAAATATTCAATAGCTTTTTCAAGATTAGTTTATTGATTATAATAATGCCTTTATCTTCATATCTTGCTTTAGGAGCTGTAATAGCTTATATAATTGCTGAAGGAGTAATCTCACTCTTAAAGTTTATACAAATAAAAAAAATATTTAATTTTTATATGTTGGACTTAAAAGGCTTAGTATATTTTAGCTTTACATCATTAATTTGGTATTTAATTTTTGCTAAAGTGGGAGAATTAGAGGGTTTTCAGCTTATATATGTTGGAGGGCTTTTAGTAGGTTTATCTATGTTCTTTAACTTAGCCTTTTCACCTTTTAAAGATTACTTGTTAATAAAAGAGATATTTTCTATATTTTTACCTAAATTAAGGAAATAAATTTGAAGATGATATATTCCTGAGATATAATTTATATAATAATAATTTTATTATAATTATATATGGGAAGGTTATTATGCTTAAAATTATATTTTTTATTTCAATACTTTTTTCATGTAGTAGCATTGGTAATGAAATAAAAAGAACTCAAAGGAATTTAAAGAGAGAAGATGACAATAAAAGGTTAAAAAAGGAAGAGATAAACAGAGAAGTAGAAAGTAAAAAGAAAGAGAAAAATAAAAAAGAGAAAAGCTTAGATATTGAACTTTTACACAAAAAAGAGATAGATAATTTACCAAAAGATGTTAAGCAAACGGAACAAAAAGAAGAGACATTTTTAAATGATTTAGAAGAGATAGTTAGTTTAGAAGATTTAGAAACTTTCATTCTTAATTATTCAAATACTAAGTTTAATGTTGATAAGTTAGAAAAATATTTAAAAAAACATGATCTAAATCATATATATTATTCTAATAAAGCTAACATCAATGGAAAAACTTTATTGATGATAGCTATTGAATTACAAAATTTAGAGACCATCAAAAAACTATTGAAAGAAGAAAATTTATACATAAATCAAGAGAGCATTGAAAGAAAAAACGCATTAAGATACGCTATAGAAAAAGTATTTCAAGGTGGAAGTATAGATATAGTAAAAGAATTATTAAAAAGAGAAGACCTATTTATAAATTATGATCTTCTAAAACTTGATGAAGTAAAAGAGAAAAGAAATCTCTCGCAAATACTAGAACAAGCATATGAGAAAAAGGAGAGAATAAGTTTAGATCTCTATAAATTATTAGAAGGTAATTGTAACGATTACGAAATTGAAGAACTTACTAAACAAGGTGCTAACCTCAATTACAGATATAGATATTCCAATAATGCATACATGTTAAGAAATTTCCCAAAACTTGCCAAAGAAGAAAATAAAATAAAATTAATTTTTAAATATGGTATTGGAAAGGATATTTTTTCATATGAGCTTGCTCATATATTATATTCTGAAAAAAGTTCACAATTTAATATTAATTTGGATTATTTAAGATTTATAACAGAGGATTTAAAAATAAATTTAGCTATTAAGATAAAAGAAGAAAATGGAAATGAAGGTTATAGAATAACTACTTTAATAGGTGAAATTTATAATAAAATATCACAACAAAAAGATCCTATAATTAAAAAAGAATTATTGAAATATATTTTAACCTCATCTTTAATAGATTTAAATAAAATTGATTTTAGTTTTGTTAAAAGTAGAGAAACTGAGATTGTTCCTTTTATCATAAGAATTTTAGAACAACAAGATCTTGAAACTGTTTTAACTATTTTAAAAAATACTAAAATAAGTTTAGAAGAAATTTTTAATAGATATTGTTCAAAAGAGCCTCATAAAGTTTTCAATAACATTCTTAATAAAAGAGAGGATGAAAATCAAAAATTGAATATACTAGAAACTCTCTTTTCAAAAAATTTAAATCAGAATCATTTAGAATCAGAAGAGCAATTTTTGGAAAATGTTAAAAATTCCAATTCTCCTTTTATAATGAAAGTTAAAGGATTAATAAAAAAGTATTATTCAAATATAGATATTAATTAAAAAGTTATAAAATGAAGTATAATTAATACTATATTATTTAAAATAGGAGTGAGCTATGTTTAAAATTATATATCTGTTTCTTATTATAATTTCATGCGGTAATGACCAAAATAATTTTAGCAAGTTAGATTTGAATAAAAAACAAGAGGAAAATAGAAAACTTGGAGAGGAGCTTCAAAGAATAAAAGAGGTTCAAAAAAACCTAAAAGTTTTAGTAAGTTTAATAATAAACAATAGTGAAAATTTAGATGATGGTTTAGAAATTTTTAAAGCAATTTTAAAACCAGAATATATTAATTATTCTATTGATTCTAATGAAAATGAAAAACTAAATGGAAAAACTTTATTAATAATAGCTATAGAAACTCAGAAATTAGAATTTGTAGAGATTTTATTAACATATAATGAGCTAGATGTTAATAAAAAAAGCGAAGAGGGTAAAGCACCTCTAGAATATGCTATAGAGAATAAAAACTTAGCTATTATAGAAACATTATTAAAAAGAGACGAAATATTTATAGACCGTAAATACTTTTCACTTTATTACTCTTGGGACAATAAAGAGATGCACAAATTGTTATTAGAAAATCATAAAGAGAAGTTAAAATTAAGTGAAGAACTATATAAACTATTTTTTGAGGATAATATAGATGAAGAAAAAATTGAAAAATTATTAAAAAAGGGTGCAAGTTTAAATTACAGCTATTATCAAGACAAAACTCTTTTAGAGAATTACTTGATACTATTAAAAGATAAAAATAAGATAAAGTTACTCTTTAAATATGGACTTGATAAAGAAACTTTTCAAATTGCTTTAATTCGTGTTATAGACAATAAGTTGTCTAAAGATAATGAAGAATATCTTAATATAAATAAAGATTATTTCAAATTCTTATTAGAAAATATTAAAATAGATTTGTATTTTAAAGGTAAAAAGGAGAAAGAACTTGTTTATAATAAATATTACGATTGGGCTGAAAATCCCTCATATTATACTACTTTAATTAGTCAAATTTATAAAAATATTAAAGATAATAAGGGAATTTTAGAATATTTATTATCTTTACCTAATATAGATTTGAGAAATACTTTAATTATTACTCCAACAAATGAAGACAATCAAACTGTTTTTGAAGAAAATGTTTTGATAGCTTTAATTAAAGATAAAGCTGTCAAAATAGAGACTGTTTTTTTAGCTTTGGAACATCCTAGCTTAAAAATCTCAAATGAAAAATTAAATATAAATGAACTAATAGAAAAATATGTTTCAAGGAATATTGGCGGCTTTTTAGGAAGTATAATATTGTACAGAGATAGCGAAGCAAATTCTTTAAAACTATTAGAATTTTTCTTCAAGAAAGGGTTAAATAAAAATTATTTAACTGCAAGAAGTTTTGAGAGTCAAAGCTTTGTAGATATAGTTAGAGATGGATTAGGAAGACTCCAAAGAGCAAGAGAATTAGCAGAAAAATATTATCCTGGATTAAAATTTTAATAGTTTAAAAATTAGAATGGTATTTTGACATGCTATTTATTAAATGATATAATTCTCATATATTAAAAATAAGGTCAAGCTTATTACGCTTGGCCTTATTCTATTTAAAATGAGGTAAGGAATGTTTGAATTCGATCTGATTGTTATTGGTGCTGGACATGCTGGAATAGAAGCAGCTTTAGCTTCCGCTCGTATGGGACTTAAGACCGCTATTTTCACTGTAAATTTGCATAATGTTGGTATGATGTCTTGTAACCCTTCAGTAGGGGGTCCTGCTAAAGGTCATCTTGTAAAAGAGATAGATGCTATGGGCGGTGAAATGGGAAGAAATACAGACAAAACCTTTGTTCAAATTAGAGTACTAAATACTAAAAAAGGACCTGCAGTTAGAGCTTTAAGAGCTCAAGCAGATAGAATTGATTACCACGTTGAGATGAAAAAAACTCTTGAGAATACTAAAAATTTACATTTAATTCAAGGTTTAGTAACGGAATTAATAATTGAAGAAATAGATGAAGAAAAAGTAGTTAAAGGAGTAGTAATTAAAGAAGGAATTAGTTATAAATCTAAAGCTGTTGTAATAGCTACAGGCACTTTCATGCGCGCAATTATGCATATGGGAGAGAAAAAGTTTGAAGGTGGAAGGATGGGTGAAATTTCCTCAAAAGAACTACCTATCTTTTTAGAAAACTTAGGGATAAGAATGGGTAGATTTAAAACTGGAACACCTCCTAGAGTAGATGCTAGAACAATAGATTACTCATCTTTACAAGAACAACAAGGTGATATAGGGATCTCTTTAAAATTTTCTGATAGAACTACAGATGAAGAAGTTATGTCTAGAAGGCAAATTCCTTGCTATTTAACTTATACTAATCCAAGAGTACATAATAATATTGAAGAAAACTTAGATAAAGCACCTATATTTAACGGAGACATTAACTCAAAAGGCCCTAGATATTGCCCATCTATAGAAGATAAAATTGTTAAATTTAGAGAAAAAGAGAGACATCAAATATTTTTGGAGCCAGAAGGCTACAATACAAATGAAATATACGTAGGTGGTATGTCTACAAGCTTACCTTCATCGGTTCAGTATAAAATGATAAGGAATGTTCAAGGACTTGAAAATGTTGAAATAATGAGATTTGGATATGCAGTTGAATACGACTATATAGATC
>JAEWOZ010000038.1 GCA_023399505.1 Fusobacteriota bacterium
TACTAAAGTGGCAGCATCATTATTAGAAAAAGGGGCGAATCCTAACTTAATTAATAATGAGGGCCAAACAGCTTTGACTATTGCTTGTAAATATGGGAATGAAAGTGTTATAGACTTTCTTTTAAAATCAGTAGCAGATCTCAACTACAAAGATATTCATGGTTTCAACTCTTTTATGTACGCGTCAATGTATGGTTATCTTCGTGCAACAATGCTCTTGCTAATTAAAGGTGTAAAGGTTGATGAGAAAAATTTTTATGGAGAGACAGCTTTAATGATGGCAGCAAAGAATAGTCATTTTAAAGTTGTTGAACTATTGCTCAACAACGGTGCAAACTTTGAGTTAACTAATAACAGAGGCGACACAGCTTTGATGTATGCTAGTTCTAGCCCTTCGAATAACTTGCAAATAATAAAATTACTAGTTGAAAAGGGTTCAAAGATCAACTATAAAAATAATTATGGGGAAACTTCATTGATGTTCCTAGCTAGAATAAGCACTTTAAATTCAATAAAATTTTTAATTGAACAAGGAGCAGATGCTAGAATACAAAATATATATGGAGAAAGCTCATTAAATTATGCTTTACAATCCCCTTTTCTTGAAGTTAGAGACTTTTTTTTAAAACTAGGTTTATTTTTTTAAAATTTGTTTTAAATAAAATTTTAACTAAATTGAGATTTGTTAGTCTTATAAATAGACTATTTTTATTTTGACTCAAAAAATTATGAGTGTTATAATTATTAAATAAACAAAGAAGGTGAAAATTATGAAAAGAGAATTAGTAAATCCAAACAGTGTGCAAAGTAAAATAATGGCCGATCAAAATAAAGAGGCTCGTGAGATTTATGAGCTTATACAAAAGGTAGGCAAAGGTAAAAGAAGACATCAATTAAGCCTTTCAAAAGCTAATAAAAAAGTTATTTACAAAATGATGAAAGAAATGAGCATTATGATGGCTTCCCAAGGAGCTATAAATAAAAATTTTCAAGAATTTTTAAAACATCTTGAAGCAGAAGCACAATTTGGTAAAAATTTTAGAGTGAGCTATGAGGAGCTAACGCTTCTAAGAAAAGTTATATCATTGTCAATGAGAGAACTAATGCACAGTCAGCTAAAATGGTATCAATTACTAAAAAGATTTTCTATGCATGTAATGTTAGCCCAATATAGGAATTTATTGAAGGTTTTAAATGTATAAATTTTTATTTTCAAGATAGAATAAGGACTTTTGAATAAAAATTGCTTGACTTTCAAATATTTATCAATTATAATAGACATCGTAAAATAGAATCATGCTACAAAGCATTGAAAAATAAGGAAGGATTAAAAATGACCAAAAAAGAATTCGTTAAAAAACTTGCTGAAAAGCTTGATACTGATAAGTCAAAAGTTTCACAAAAAGAAGCCTCCAATATATTAGACGCTGTTCTAACAAGTATTGAAGAAGCTTTAAGAACAGGCGACAAGCAACTAACTTTCGTAGGATGGGGAAGTTTCAAAGTTGTAACTAGAGATGCTAGAGAAGGACGTAATCCTCAAACTGGCAAACCTATAAAAATTGCTGCTAAAAAAGTAGTAAGATTTAAAGCTGGTTCTTCATTAGAAGAAAAAGTTAATTCATCTAAAAGATAAATTAACTTAAAAAAGAGATAATTTAAATTTATCTCTTTTTTTTTATCTTAAAATTACTAAAGTTATTATAAAAAACGTAAAGGATAATAGAGGCCAGAAGATAATTTTACTAATAAGATTATCTTTATATTTTAGGATTGGAAGACTAAGATTCGATTTAAATATGTAAGAATTTATTATCACCCACATTATAGTTATGTATATTAAGAAATACAGATATTCTAGATATATTACCTCTTTAATGGCAAGAGATTTTCTTAATTCAACATGCGATAAGACTATTGCAAAAAACAGACCAGAACTTATGCTTAAGAAATCAAAGCTACTTGGAGCTGCATCGTCTTTTATATTATCGTTCTTCTCCTTTAACATTATTAAAGCAAAAAACAATGTAAATAACATAACTAATATAGGAAGTACATTTCCTATGAAAGTGCTAGAGAGATAACGTCTAAATACAATTTCTAAAGCAAGTTCAGGGTAACTGCTCTTTCTTATATACGTTTCGGTTCCAACCCAAACTTTTTCTTTAGATCTATTAAAAGTGAAATAACTAATTTGTTTTTCCCATCCTTGGGTAATAACATCTCTTTTTATCCCAGGAAGGGCAGTGGGTGCAAGACTGTCATATTCATTCAAATCAGGAATTAAAACTACATGTTCTTTCATATCTTTAGGAGAGAGCCTAATCTCGATAACTTTATTATCAAAGGGATATTGAGTATAGTTAAATTCCTGATAGAGCGTGACGTTAAAAGACCATACAATTACTTCATGGTTATTAATTATCTCTCTATGAAACTCTTTCATTTCCCAATTTCTTATTAAATCTGGAAAATCAAACCCTTTGGTTAATTGAGTATTAAGGGGATATTTCTGCCAAACGTATCCACTCATAGTCACTGTATTCTCATTTTCTACTATTTCAATGTGCTTTATATTTACACCTGTTAAAATTTTATTAAAGTTACCTAATCCATTGTCTTTTTCTAATGCATCTTTTAAAGCATTTTCAATATTTTGAACACTTTTTATCTTTAAGTTATTGTTATATTTAGAATATTTTAAATTATAATTAAGACTTTCTATAAAGAGGGTAGCTCCTATAAATACAAATGTAGAGAATATAGAAACTCCCCAAAGAAATTTTAAATTTTCATAATGAAGTAAAATTAAAAAAGATAATATTAAAATTATACTCACTAAACTTTTAAGAAGAATTTTTATTAAAATACTTTTTAATTTTAGACCATCTATATTTATATCTCCAATTGGAAGCAAGCCCCATAATTTCCATTTAGAACTTTCAAAAGTGTTATAAAATATCCATGAATCCTCTTTAATATTTTTTTCTTTACTTAAATCCAAAGCACCACTTAATTCTGAAGAATTAATAGCTAGATCGTATATCTCTTCTATTGATTTTCCCAACGAAACATATTCTTCAATGGGATGTGAAATATATTTGCCACGAGCAGATGTAACAAAAGCATACCCATCTTTTCCTGCACCTAAATCATTAATAAAATTTTTAATTGTTTTTACTGAATAATTAAAATGAATTATTCCTTCAATGTTTTCTTTTATTCTTTCAAAACCTTTTTTATAAAAAGGTATGGCATATCCTACTAAAAAAGATTTGGTTGCTATTTCATAAAAGGGCTCTGTCCAAATAGCTTCATTACGTGCTAAAGGTCCTTCATACCATTCTAAATTATTATTAAAATATTCATAAAAGTTTTCAAGAGGTATTTTAATTATTTTAGAGTTTTCATTTTTTGTAAGGTAGGTTGAAAATATTCCTTTTTTTTCAGGAATGAAAGAGACACCCGCACCATCTAACTCTTTATTTTCATTTAAAAATTGTTCTAATAATATTAAAATTGCCTCTTTTTCTAATCCAGAACTTAACTTTTTTTCAAATACAGAAGCTCTATTTTGTAGATTTTTAAATTTTTCCTCTATTTTATTTACTATTTCTAAGTTGTTAGCTTTTGCTAATTCTATAGCTAATCTTTCAGCATTTATTTTAATTTTAGTATACTCATTCCAGTCATTTAAAGCAAAATATGCGCATACTAAAGCTCCTATGTAAGGTGCTAAGTAAAAAATATGTCTAATTTTCTTTAGCATCATTAATTTTCCCCCTCCATCTTCTACTATATTATTACTTATAAAATATATAATTTCATAATTTTTTAATCTTTTTTAATGAATTCCTTAGTTCTTTCTCTGATATAATATTATATGGAAATCATAAAAATTATATGTTATACTTAAATATAAAATAAAAATGAGGTATTAAAAAATGCAATATATTTTTCTATTGTTAACTATTTCAATTGTGCAATGTACTGGAAATGCTAAAGATTCTAAAGAAAAAGATTCAATAAAAAAAGATCATAAAGAAACCTCTGAATTATTGAAAGATAATAAAGAAAAATTAACCAATCCTCAAACAATTGCTTTATTTGAATTATTAAAAAATAAGAAACTAGATGAATTTATTGAAAAAATTGGTGAGGCTTCAAACGAAGAGTTAAATACAACAATTGAAGATAGAACCTTGCTAATGATTGCTATAGAAAAAGAATATAGTGATGTAATAGAAGCACTTATAAAAAAAGGAGTAGATGTCAATATCTCTAGTTCCAATTTAGAGACAGCTTTGTATTTTTCATATAAATCAGGTAATGAAGATATAAAGAATATATTATTGAATAATAAAGCATACTTTTTTAGAACATTTTTAAAAGAACCTGGATTTTCAAGAGATGCATTAAAAATTCAAGAAAATTACAATGACGTTAATAAAAAAAACCTTGAGTTAATAGAAAAATTATCTAAAAACGATATTTCTGATGAAGAAATAGAAAAATTAATGCAAGAAGGTGCGACCCTACAATTCAGATCATTAAGTAACGGTTCTGAGATGCTGGAAGAACTTTCTAAAAATCTTGAAAATAAATTTCTTTCAACTTTTTCAAATTCTTTAAAATTTTTCGAAGGTATTTTATCTAAAGCTGAAATATTAGTTAAATATGGTTTTAACTTCAATTTTTATTATAAAAATTATAAGGGTGAAATGGTAAGTTTTTTGGAGAATTTTTTAAAACTAGAAAATAAGGAACAAAACTTATTAAAAATAATTAATCTTCCAAATTTAAATCAAAATTCATTAGCAAGTTTTTTTCATGTTTTATTAAGATTTGATATAATAAATTTTCACTTATTGAATCAAGAGATAAAAGAGTTTCTTCTTTCTAAAAAATTAAATTTAAATTATAAATCAGAAGGAACAACTTTGTTATATAGATT
>JAEWOZ010000069.1 GCA_023399505.1 Fusobacteriota bacterium
GTTTAAAACTTAAAGCTAAAAATGATGATGAGATAAAAGAAAAAAAACTTTCTCTGATTAAAATTATTGACAAAAAGAGCTCAGAATTGAAAAGCATTCTTAATGAAGAAAGTTATGAGATGGACAATACACCTAATTTTCTAGGTCTTAATATTGTAGCTAATAAAGGGCTGATTAATAATATAATTATTCCAGCTTTAAAGGAGATAAAAAACTTAGATATAGATAAAATTTCTAGGGAAGATTTAGAAAAAACTTGTATCAAATTAATAATTTTGAAAATTGAAACTTATAGAGTTGAAAGGAGTCCTACTAAAAGTGCTCGTTCTAGATCAGTTAAAAAATGGAACTCTTTAAAAATTATATCTTTAAATAAAACTCTAGATAGTTCAGAAAATAGCGATGAAAACATTGATAAAGATAAAATGCTAAAAAGAGGAGTAAGTGAAAATAATATATTTTCTCCGAGATAAAAATTATTAATTTATGATTTTATTAAATAAATTCTTGAAAAGGAGAATTACGTAAATTAAAATTAATTGAATATAATAGAGGTGAGCAGAAATTTGATGGAGTTTTTAGAAGAATTAAATAAAAGAAAAAACTATTTAAATCTTAAAAGAAATGGAATATTCAAAAATTCATAAGAATCTATAGAAGCTAAAACTATATACTAAAGAGGCAAAAATGTTCAATTTATTAATATTATTACTTGTAAGTTGTTCTAGCTATATCAGCCCACCAATAAGAAATAATAGAGAAGCTATTCAAATTAAACTTTTAGTAGATAAAAATAAAATTTTAGCTAATGGTATTGATTTTTGTAAATTTGAAACTAAAGATAAAGATGGAAATGAAATTATAGCTGATATTTATCTAAATAATGAGAAAATGAATAGTGAAAAATTTAGTACCTTCAAAGAGGGTACTTATTCTTTTTTTGCAATTTTCAATAATATAAAGAGTAATTTGGTAAATGTTGATGCAATCAAGGTTGTAAATTCTTTAGATGAAAATAAAGGAAATTTAAAATCTATGAATGAAGAAACTAAAAATGAATTTTCTAAAGAGGCTGAAGAAATAGATGAAGTTGTAAGAAAAGATAGAGAATTAGAAATTTATGAACTTTTATCTAAAGGTCAAATTGAGGAATCTAATTTAGATATATTAGGAAAAATTAGTATAGATGAACCACTTGAACAGTTTAATGGTATGAATTTACTAAGTATTGCTTTAGTTAATACTAAAAATTTTGATCTTTTGTTAAAAGTTTTAGAGTTAAAAAGAGATTTGAATTTTAGATCTTGTGATCAAAATGGGAACACTTTTTTACATTTTTTACTAATTGCTAGTCCATTAGAAGAAGATAAAAATTTAAAAAGTAAATGGAAAAAATTATTGGATAAATTTAAAGAAGTTACACATGAATACTTTACAGAATTACTATCAATAAAAAATAAAGATGGTCTAAGCCCTTTTCAAATTGGAATACTTTTGAAAGATATTAAAAAATTCAAAATATTGATTAAAGATATAAACATAAGCAGCTTCTTTTTGGAAAGAGATAATAATGGAAATACTCTTAGCCATACTTTAGTTGAAGTTATGGGAAATGCTACTGAATTTACAGAATTTTTAAATTTACTATCTTCGAGCAAAGGGTTCAACTTAAACTATTTGAGCTATAAAAATAATGAGGGGAATAGTGCTTTAATAAAAGCTATACTTTCTAAAAAACATGATATTGCTAAAATTTTAGCAAAGAGAAAAAATCATAAAAATGAATATATAAAGCTTTCAATTGATTATATTAAAGAGAAATGTAAAGTAGACGATGAATATATAGATAAATTATTAGAATAACAAAAGAGAGTTAAGGCTAACTCTCTTTATTTTTGTAATGCTTTGTTTAAACTGCGAGCAATTTTTGATTTTTGTCTAGCTGCTTTATTCTTATGAATTGCACCTCTAGAGGCTGCTTTATCAATATCTTTTTGAGCTAGTTGTAAAGCAACTTTAGCATCTTCTATATTATTAGCAACTAAAAGATGTTCTACATTCTTTACTCTTGTTTTATACCTGCTCTTTAAGCTTTTGTTTATTATTCTATTTCTCTCCGCAATTTTTATTCTCTTTTGCGCTGATCTTGAATGAGCCAAAGTATAACCTCCTAAATAAATTCTTTTTTACCATGCTATCATTTTTTGATTATAAAATCAAGAACTTTTTACATTTATGTTAAATTATTTTACCATTGTAAATTTTGTTTTATGTGTTTCAAAGCCTGAAAACATGTGCTTTTTCACCTTGACTCAGAGCCTTAGTCTATGGTAGCATTATAGATATAAATTTGATGAAGAGGTATTGAATGAACTCCTATGGTCATGGTTGGGTTGAGGCTATTGTTGGAAGTATGTTTTCTGGAAAAAGTGAAGAATTAATAAGAAGAATTTTAAGGGCTAAATATGCTAAGCAAAAAATATTAGTTTTTAAACATTCTTTTGATAAAAGATATTCAATTGAAAAGGTAGCTTCTCATAGTGGTCAAGAGATTGAAGCTATTCCTGTAACTAATATAAAAGAGATGGAAAGAATTTTAAATGATAATAAAGAGGTAGAGGTTATTGGAATAGATGAAGTTCAATTTTTTGAAAAAGATATTGTAAAATTTATAGATAATTTAGCTAACCAAGGAAAAAGAGTTATTGTAGCAGGGCTAGATCAAGATTTCAGAGGAGAGCCATTTTATCCTGTACCAGATATTATGGCTAAAGCAGAAAAAGTAGATAAGCTTAATGCTATATGTTCTGTAAGTGGTCTTTTAGCTTCAAGAACTCAACGTATAATAGACGGTGAACCAGCTCATTATGACGACAGTGTTGTAATGATAGGAGCAAATGAGTGTTATGAAGCCCGTTCAAGAGCTCATCATATAGTTAAGAAAAAGGATAAAGAGAAGGTCGAGGAGTAGAAGTGAAAATTTACTTAGTTTTATTTTTTGTAATTAGTTCTCTAGTTAAAACAAATGAGAAAGAAAGATACAAGGATATTGAGTCAGCATATAAAGAAAATTTACATATAGATGTTATAAAAGATGGAGAGCATTTTTTAAGAGAATACCCTAGCTCAACATATGCAAATCAAATGTATCTTTATCTAGGTATCTCTTATAGAGAGCAAAATAATTTTGAAAGATCGCTCTCTTACTTTAGAAAATTAATTAAAAGTAATTTGAAAACTAGAGCAATATTCGAAGAAGCCCTAACTTACATAAAGTGGGAAAAGTTTAATGAAGCTAAACAAAAAATATCTCAATTAAATGATATATATTCATCTCAAGCTAACTTTCATTTAGCAAAAGCTTATTATTTAAAAAATAATTTTAATGAAAGTAAAAGACTTTTTAAGAAAATTGTTGAGGAAAGAACTTTTAAATATGAAGAGGCTATATCAACTTTGGGCTTAATAGCTTATAAAGAAAAAAATTATTTAGATGCAATTTCCTATTTCGAAAGTTTTATACTTGAATCTGAAAATATGGACAATGATAAGAAAGATAGTATAAATTTCAAAATTGCTATGTCCTACTATAGTCTCGGACTTTACAGAGAAGCTTTAGAAAAGCATAACGAAATATTAAAAAATAGAAACAGTTTACTTAAGAAATCTATCTTTATGAATACAATTGAGATATTTAATAAGCAAAAAGATAGTCAAAATTTAGATAAATACTTTATACAAGCTTTAAAATATTTTAGAGAAAATAAAAGGATAGAAGATTTAAAAGAATTTGCTGCATTTTTATCAGATGAAAAATTGAAACTTTATAATAAATCTATAGATGTTTATAAAGAGTTAATAAAATTGAAAATACCTGTTGAAATAGAACTAGCAACACTTTATTGGAATTTAGAAAGATACGAAGAAGTAATTAATATATTGAAAAATAAAGAAAATATTGAAGCTATCGATTTAGTAGTTCATTCTTTATATGAATTAGATAAGTACGAAAATGTTATAGCTTATGAAGAAAAAATAAATAATTCTAATAATATTGAGCTTCTTCTTACTCTTGCTAAATCATATTATTTTTTAGAAAACTATAAGAAAAGTTTTGATGTATTTCAAAAAAGTTATAAAAAAGATAGCAACAATAATAAAGAGTCTTTGAGTGGAATAATTATCTCTTTATCAAAATTAAATGATGAGAAAGTTATCACATATTTTAATGAATATAAATTAAAATTTGATAATGATAAAGAATATTTAAAAGATATCTACAAAGCTGTTGCTAATTATTATTTAAAAAACAATAAAAAAGTAGAAAACGAGCAAATTTTAAAAGAGTTAATTAAAAAAGATAGAAGCGATGACTCTTTAAAAACTTTAATGGCTGCTCTGATAGATAATAATAAATACAAAGATATATTTGGCTATGCAGCTCAATTTACAAAAGAGGAAGATAAATTTTTATTTGAAGCTATTGCCCATATGAACCTTCATAATTATAAAGAGGCAAAGCTAATTTTAGAGAAATTATATAAAAAAAATAGAAAAGATTTGAGAGTTTATGAATATCTCTTAGAATGTCTATTTTCACTTGGTGAATATTCTGAATCAATTTCATTAGTAAATAATTATTTAAAATTAAATGATAACAGCTTATATATAATTTCTTTAGATAAGAAAGCTTTGAGTTATTTTAAATTAAATAAATATAATGAAGCAATTGCTACCTATGAAGAAATGTACAAGAAGAGTGATAGTAAAGATTATGCTCTTTTTAAAATTGGAGAACTAAACTATAATATTAAAAAATATAATTTAGCTTTTTCAAGTTATAAGAAACTTATCAATAGTTTCCCTGAGAGTAGCTATTTGGAAAAAGCAACTTACTCTGCAATTACTTCTTTATATCTAATGAAAAATATAGATGAGTTATTAGAACTGGCAGAGATCTTCTTAGCAAATTATCCTAATAGTTTGAATAGGGAAGATGTATATTTATATCTAGGAGAATCTTACCTTTCAAGAAAAGAGTTTATTAAAGCTTTAGCAAACTACGAAAATTTTTTAGCTATCTCTAAAGATTCAAGCAGAAAAGAGAGTTTAATTTCTTATCTAACTAATATTTTTATAGACGAAAAAAAGTACGAATATGCTAAAAGATTTGCATCTAAAATAGCAGAAGCTTCAAAGAGAAACCTATATCTAGCTAGAATAGCAGAAGCAACTGGTAAAACAGAAGATGCACTTAATTTATATAATCAAGCAGTTGAAAAAGGAGACGATGAAGCAAGCTACTTTTTAGCAAATTATCATTTTAAGAAAAATGATTTTGATAAAGCAGCTGATCTATATAGAGAAATCGTAAAAGTTAAAACTAACAAATATAGAAATGATTCTCTTTTCAAATTAGCATTAATATATGAAAAGAAAGAGGATTTTAAAAAGGCCATAATAAATTTAAACTTCTTAAAATATTTATATATAGAAATTGAAAATCAAGAAAAAGTTTATTTAAAACTAGCAGAACTTTATGAAAAGATAAAAGAGAACATTAATGCTGCTAAAACATATGAGGAATTCATAAATAAATTTAAAGCCTCAAAATGGAGAGCGAACGTTTTAGAAAAGTTAATAATCTATCATCTTAACAAAGGTAATAAATCTTTAGCTAAAAGATACTATATGGAGGTAAAGAAATTAAATGAAAATATTGCAAAAAAATACGAAGAAAATTTTGAAAATAATTAGTTTTTTATCTCTTAGCTTAATACTTAAAAGTGAGCCTCTTGAGCTAAAAGAAGAGGTAATAGGTAAGAATAGAAAGAAACATATCTATAATTATGAAGGTAAAGAGGTTGATTTAAAAAAATCTTCTCCTAAGCCTCAAATTCCTAAAACTAATTTGAAATTTGTACCTAAAGATGAAGAAGATGAAAACATTATACTATCAAATAGTTTTATTGATAGAAACACTACTAGTTTAATAGATATGTTAATTTTAAAAGATAATATGTTTCTTTGCGGATTTGAGTTCATAACAATCTTTAATGATAAAACAAGGAAAATAAATCCATTTAGACTTCTTGTTCACTATAATAAAGAGATAAATGCTTTAAACACTAACTTGATTTTAGGGGTTAATATAAAAAGATATCCTAAAGAAAGTTTTAGAGAAAATAATTCTTTAACAAATGATTCTATAAGCTCTTTCTTAAGACATAAAATATATAAAATAGAAGGTGGATATTCTTTACTTGAAAAGAAAATACCATATGCAGATGATAAACTAGCAGAAATACGTAAAGAAAAATTAATTGAAGGAAATTTCAATTTAGATTTAGAAGATGTAATAAGCACAAACTCATATTTTAATATGCACTATTTAAATATAGAAAGTTCAACAGGGCATAGAGTTGCTCACAAAATTTTCTTTGCAGATTTAAAGTTAAATTATCTTAATAATTTTAGAATTAAAAGTGTTAATAATATGTTAGATTTAAATATTAATTTATACACTGATAGATTAATTTATGAAGATTCTAATGAGACAAAAAACTTTTTGAAATTTAAAATAAATGACAAAATAAAAGAGTTATTTAAAAATAAAATTGATTTTGATTTGAATTTAGCAGCAGAAACAGGGCTTTTTGGAACTGAAAATGATTTTGGAATGCTTATAGGCGGAAAAGCAAATATACATCTAACAAGTTTTCTAAAAACGTCCTTAAAAGCACAATATAACTCTTTAAATAAGAATTTTAGAGAGATGCTGAAAGAGATAAAAGATCCTGATATTTTAGTTCCTAAAGATGTAAAAAGAGAACAAGATATATTTATAGAAATATCTGGAAAATTTGAGCCGGAAAAATATTTTAGTGTATTATTAGGAGGGTCCTTACATTTTACAACTAACAAGAGGGTATTTGAGGAGCAAACTAATATAGATGGATATCCATTAAAAATTATTAATGTTGATAACAATTGGCAAAAACTATTTATAGATGGATCTTTTAATTATAGTATAATATTACTATCTGCTCGTTATGAGTTTAAAAACACTAATCTTTTCTTTATATCTGCTCATAACTTAAAAACCAAAATTGAATTAATGCTCTTAGATTCTTTAACCGTCTCTTTATTAAATAGCGTTAAATCATCTTTTAATACTAATAAAGATCATAATATAAATGGACGTTTTTTAACGAGTCTTAAGGTAAATTATGATATACTAGACTTTCTAGCTTTATCTTTTAAAGCTTATAATATTTTTAATCAAAAAGCTTATTATAAAACGAATAGTCCTGTTGAAGAAGGAAGAATTACATTAGATTTCAAAATAAATTTCTAAGGAGAATTAAAAATGAAAGATTTAATTATTAAAGGTGGACCTATAATGG
>JAEWOZ010000073.1 GCA_023399505.1 Fusobacteriota bacterium
GATATAAATAAAAATTTAATTATAGCTATAAATAATAATGATACAGATAAGGCTATAAAATTAATAAATGAAGGTGCTAATATTAATTACTTTTCTAATGGGAAAAGTATTATGGATATAGCTTTAGATAATAACAACTTAAAAATAATCAAAACACTTATAGAAAAAAATGTTGAAATGAATAAAGATAATATAATAAAAGTATACGATTTAGCTTTAGATGGTTTTAACTATGAAATAATAAATCTAATCAAAGATAAATACAAATTAGAAGAGGGTACAATAGAAAATAATAAGTACTTTTTATTGTTATGCTACACATCTAGTTCAGGAGAGATAAAAAGCTTTATAGAAAGAAATAGTATTAATCCTATAAAGATAAAAGATAAAGTTAATAGAAATGCTTTGATTATAGCAGCAGCAGGTAATAAAATAGATATATTTAAAATGTTAGTTGAAGAATATAAGCTAGATATTAATCATAAAAGTAATCATGGAGTGACACCTTTAATGGCAGCTTCTAATATAAATAATAAAACTTTAATAGAATTTATTATTGAGAAAGGAGCTAATGTTAATTATAAAAACAGTAGCAATTGGACAGCACTCATGTTAGCATCAGAAAATGGTTATGAAGAAGTAGTTAGATTATTAATAAAATCTGGAGCTAATGTTAACGATAAAAATGAATATAATTGGACAGCACTAATGTTAGCAGCATCAAATGGCCATAAAGAAGTAGCTAAAATATTAATAGCAGCAAATGCTAATATTCATGAAATAAACAAGAACAATTGTACAGCGTTGATATTAGCATCCTTTAATGGCCGTATAGAGATAGTAGAATTATTATTAGAATCAGGAGCTAATATTAATGATAAAAGAATAGGTGGATGGACCTCATTAATGCTAGCTTCAAAGAATGGTCACGCTCAAATAGTGAATAAACTAATAGAAAAAAATGCCGATATTAGTGCTAAAAATGAACTTAGAATGAATCCATTAATGATAGCTTCAGAATCAGGTCATATTGAGATTGTAAAGATATTTCTAAAAAATGGATCTAGTATTGATGAACGAGACCTTGGAGGATGTACAGCATTAATGGGTGCTTGTAAAAATGGCCATGTAGAAATAGTAAAATTTTTATTAGGTGAAGGATCTAATATTAATGATAAGGATAGTAGTTCTAGAACACCTCTATTTTTAGCAGCTGAGTATGGTCATATAGAGCTAGCTAAAGAGTTAGTAAAAAGAGGGGCTGATATAACTATTAATGATAGATTTAATAGAACACCTTTGATAATTGCTTCGGAGAATGGACATTTGGAGATGGCTAAATTTTTATTAGGCGAAGGAGTGAATATTAATATCAGTGATGATTATTATGAAACAGCTTTATTATCAGCGGCAAAAATAGGCAACGTAGATTTACTTAATGAATTACTAAAGAGAGGAGCTAATCTTTTTGATAGAAATGAATACAATTGGAACGCACTGATGCTAGCGTCACAAAATGGCCATATAGAAATGGTCAGAAAACTTATAGAACTAGGTGTTGATATTTATGATAAAGATAAATTTGGTAAAACAGCTCTAATTCATTTAAGTGAAAATCTAAAAGATTCTAAGAAAAAAGATGCTCTATTAGAGATAGCATATATAATAATAGCCAAGATGAGAGAAGACTACGTAAATTTATTTATATCTTCAATTAAAGATATTTATATGCATCAAAGTGAAAAAGATATTATATATAATTATATTAACCTTCTTTATTCTTTAAAAAAATTGCCTATAGAATTATTTGAGGAAGTTATTAAAATGTTGAAATAGAGAGTAACAATTAAAATTTAGTAAAATAATTAATATTTATATAGAATATAAAATAGTTCTTAATAATTATAATCGTTAATGAAAACTTTTACTAAAGATTAAAAATTTATAATTTGCTAAAAAATTCTTGTGATGGTAAATTGTTTATAAAGAAAATAAATTTTAGGGGAAGAAAGATGAAAAAATTAATATTAATGATCCTGACAATTTCTTGTTTTAAAAGTTTTAAAAATCTTGGAATTAAGAGTAAAAATATAAATAAGGATTTAGTATTAGCTATAAAAAATAATGATATGACTAAAGTTGTAAAATTAATAAATAAAGGTGCTAACGTTAATTACGTATATGATGATAAGAGTGTTCTAGATTTAGCCTTGAGTAGAAGTTTTAATATAATAAGATTTCTTATAGAGAAAGGCGCTGAGATAAGTAATGAAAATGCAATAGAGCTATACAATTTTGCTTTAAATAATTTTAACTCTCACAATATAATAGATTTAATTAAAGATAAATATAAGCTAAAAGAGAATATGGTAGGCAAAAATAAATACTTTTTATATCTATGTTACACCTCCAATGCAAAAGAGGTTGAAAGATATATAGAAGAAAATAATATAAATCCAATAGAAATAAAAGATGAGTCTAATAGAAATGCTTTAATAATAGCATCTTTAGGTTATAATATAGATATAGTTAAAATGCTAATAGAAAAATATGGATTTGAAGTTAATTATAAGGATGCTAAAGGTATTAATGCTTTAATTGCAGCTTCTGCTAGAGGTAGTAAAGATATAACAGAATATTTGTTAGAAAGAAAAGCTAATATTAATGATAAAACACATGAAGGTTCTACAGCATTAATATTGGCATCGCAGGAAGGAAATAGAGATATAGTAAAGTTATTATCAGAAAAAGGAGCTGATGTTAACTGTAAAAAAGAAGATAATTGGACAGCATTAATGTTAGCATCTCACGATGGGAATGAGGATATAGCAAAGCTATTAATAGAAAGAGGAGCTGATATTAATAATAGAAATAATGACCACTGGACACCTTTAATGGTGGCATCACAAAATGGCCACATAGAAATTATTAAAATGTTAATAAACGCAGGGGCCAATGTTAACGATAAAAGTAATGAACATTTGACATCTTTAATGTTAGCATCACGAGATGGCTATATAGAAGTAGCTAAAGTGTTAATAGATAATGGAGCTAATATTAATGATAAAGAAATTGATGGTTGGACTGCATTAATGTTTTCTTCTCAAAATGGCTATACAGAGGTTGCAAAGGTGTTAATAGATAATGAGGCTAATATCAATGATGAAAATAATGAGGGGTGGACAGCATTAATTTTAACTTCTGAAAATGGAAATATAGAAATAGTAAAACTTTTGTTAGAAAAGGAGACGAATGTTGATCACAAAAATAGTCGCGGTAATACAGCATTAATGTTAGCAGCGAGAAATGGTCATATAG
>JAEWOZ010000082.1 GCA_023399505.1 Fusobacteriota bacterium
CTATACCACTATTAGCGGGTCTAAGAGTTATTTTGTCTTTAACTTGATAACATATTTCTTTAGTTTTTTCTAAAATATTTCTAGCTAATTGTATTATAGCTAGTGAAGCAATTTTATTAAGATCTTCTGTATTTTATAGTTTTATATTTGTGTTTAAAATTTTCTATTCATCTTCATAAATCAATGTTATGTCAATACTTTTACATTTAACCTCTAATTTATCTTCCCATATTTTTAAGTTAGCCTGATAAATTTCAAATTCTTCTCCATAACTATTTTTATATTTACTTTCCTCTATTTTAAACTCTTTTAAAATAGCAACTTTAAAGTGAGTATCTAAAACTTTATATTTTATTTCATCAGCCAAATTCAAATTTATTTCATAAATTTTTGGCTTTACTATGCTAGATCCTTCATTATGAACTATGACTTTCATGTTTAAAGTGTGCATCAATAAATCATAATTAATACTATATATAATACCTCGTATAAACTCTTTTATTAAATTTGCATTTTTAATTTCTTTCACTATTATCTCCAATTTTTAAAATTCTAACACTTTTTCGTTAGGAATTTCAGGCGAAGTTAAAACAGTTACTAATTCTACTCTTTCACATTCTATATCTAAACTTCCTGAGGATTCTATGGATATTTTAAATAGATTTTCCCTTATTTTAAATACTCCAATATCTTCTAAAGAAGATGAAATAAAAGCTCCTCCTCCAAAAGATCTAAATTGTAACTCTTTAAGATTAATAAATCTTAATTCATAATATGTTACTGTTGTGTATCCAGGCTTATAAAAAGATTTTTTCAAATAATTCTCATAAGCTAATTTCAAAGTAAGACTTTTATTTAAAATATCCAAATTAAAATCATATAATTTGGACGACATTAACATATCATACTTTTCTTCTATTTCATCAAATTCCAATTTAACCTCCAAGTGAAATTTTAATAAATTATTATATAAGCTATAAAATAAATTCTATTATTTTTTTAATTTTCTATTTTTCTATTTTTTTATACTCATTCCATATTTTTAAAACTATTTCTATTATTTCTTTTAATGATTTAGGCGATATATCAATATGAGTTTCAGATAGTTCTTTGGAAGGAAGCCCTTCTTTAATATATGTAGGACCTCTTGTTACCATTATTCTATAATAAGGTGTTAACCTACCCCCTCCTTGTAGCATAATACGTATTACCAATTCTCTACTTTTAGTTAAAGGTAGCTTAATTATATATCCTAAATGATTATTCGCTAGTGTAAAAGTTATCTTATCTTTAACGTGATGAAATATTTCTTTAACCTTATCTAAAACATTTCTAGCTAATTGTGCCAAAATTGGATTGAGTTTATTAAGCTCTTCAATTGTTTTAGGTCTTTTAGATTCATCCTCTTTTTGTTCTTCTTTTTCTTCATCATCTGAGTCTGAATCATTTTCGAGTTCTTCTTTACTTTTTTCTTCACTCTTTGATTCAGATTCGTTTTCTTTAGTTTTTTCTAACTCATTCTCTTTAATTTTTCCTTCAGCATTTAGTTTTTTATCTTTCGGAAGACTAGATAGTATTTCTATAAGTTCATATATTTTTATTAAAAGCTGGTCAACAAAATTTTTCATTTCTTGCTCTTCATCTTCCAGAAGATATTCATCTTTTCCAGCATAAGTTGAATCTGTAATTATAGTACTCTTAAATAATCCTATTAGGCATTCTTTAGAAAGCTTTAATTCTAAGTCATGTTTTTTAAATTCATTATAAATTGTGTCTGAATCTAAGAATTTAGCAAATTTTTCTTGAACTTTAGTTCCTAAATATTTTTCTAGTACATCCTTGTACTTACTACAATTGTCTAAAATATATTTAACATCCTCAATCCATGTTTTAGTATTAACGAACATCACCACGCATAAAGAAGTTTCAAATGGCGCAATTATGGAAATAGATATTGCTAATATAATTCCTCTTATATGATCACTTATATCTAATTTTTCTAATTCTAACGCCATCTCTACTAATTTTCTTTTGGTTTCATTCTCTAAATCTAAAATGTTCTTTTCAAAAGGTATATAATGTATAATTCTATTTATTTCGTATTCGGCTATAATATATTTTAAAGAGAGAAGGAGTTCTAATATTTCTGAGGGAATATCTAATAAATTAAGTTTTGGATATTCGCTCAGTAATCCCTCTAATTTATTAAATTTAGTTCTTGACTCATTTCTACGATTTTTCATCAGTTGATACATGTACTTTGATCTATCTTCGTTTTTTGTAATTTCAATACATTTGCCTTCAATTTTTTCACCCTTTAGTGGAGTAGAGGTACTATAGCTCCTTGTACTATATATGCTGTAATCGCTAACACTACTTGAATTTTCTGTTAGTGAAGTTGATTCTATATCTTTTTTTGTTGTTTTTGGTTGTGAAATAGATGAAGAAATTGGCTTAGCATTAATTTCTACTTTACTTACTGATAAGGAAATGTCTGCTTTTTTAGACGCTTCTAAAGGCACTTTAGCATAAGAAGGAGTTACGACTAGGTTTTCCTTCTTTTTAGTTTCTGTCATCTCCTCTTTTTTCTTTTTATCCTCCTTTTTTAGCTCTTCCAATTTCTCCATTTCTTTTTTAAATTCTTTAACTTTTTCTTGCCCTAATGAATCACCCACAGCTTTTTCTATCTTATTCTTATTATTAATATAATAATCAACTGCTTCAAATGCTACTACCATCAAATCTGGATTAGAACTTACAAAACCAATTAGAGACATAGCGGCTGGCCTTAGTATATTGCTACATGTAAATAATGTGAACTCTTTAACGACTGTAGCTAAAGCAGAGGCATTTGATAATATAGGTAAAGGTAAAGCTTCAGAAATATCTCTTAATTTAACACTCGAAGTAGAGTCAACTAATACTGCTTCAGGATTCAAAAGAGTTAAGCTAAGAGCTAAATTAGGAAAAAATAAATTTGAATGATTATTATTATTAATATCGTTAAAATAATTAGATATTGATGGAGTATCTCCAATTTCTGTATTTAAGGGAATAGAAAAATTATTTGTGTTACTTACACTACTATTATCAAAATTGTTATTATTTATTGCAAATTCTTCAAAGTTATTTGGAATATCAAAGCCAAGAACATCTTGTGTTTTTCTCTCTTTTCTTAATTCACCATATGTATAATATCTTCCATTTCTGAATTCGCCTAAAAATCCTCCTAATTGTGCTGTTGAACTACTTCCAAAGTTAAATGAAGAAGCAAAACTATTTCCTAAATAAGAAGGGGCTTTTTCTCTTTTATCTTCATCCTTTTTATAATTTGTAATGTTAGTTCCCTCTATAATATAATCATCTGATTCTGCTTGAGCATAGACAGCTTCTTCTTGGCTGTCATAGCCTTTCTCATCGCTTGAAGTATCTGAGAGTTTACAATCCTCTATTTCACTAGAAGAAGACATTTCTCTTCTACTTGAATTATCGTATAAAGTCATTGGGGTTGTTGAATGGTAATCATTATAACTTAAACTGTTATTACTGCTCCATCTATCAGGAGAAGGTGATCTTCTTCTAGGTGGCGAAGAATTTCTGAAAGTATTTGAGGAAGAAAAATTATTTGAAGGGGTAAAGTTAGCTACCTCATTTAATTCCCTTTCCATTCTTAATTCATCACCAGAACGATATCTATTTTCTGTCCATGAATATTCTCCAAAAGTCTCTCTGTGCACTTGATTGCTTAATTGCTCAACATTTAAGCTTGTATTATAAGTTCTTCCAGAAGATGCAGAGCTTTTTTCTTCATTATTTCTATTTGAATTATTAGAGTAATTGTCATTTTCTTGCTTAGATTCTGTAGATTGTCCTGAGCCTTTTCTAATATTCTCTAGATCTTTGAGGCTTTTATTAAAACACCCTAACATTAGCAAGAATAAAATATAGATGTTTTTCATTGTTTATTCTCTTTCATATATTAATAAAAATTCTACCATAAAAAAGTATTTTTGGCATTTTCATATAATTCAAAGCTACAATAGCCTCTTTAGTTAAAATATAAAAAGAGCCTGTTTTAAGACAAGCTCTTTTATTATATAAAATTATAAAATTCTCTTTATTCTGTAGTTGCTACTTCTTTGTTATTTATTGCAGATTTCATAGCATGCCAAGCTAAAGTAGCGCATTTAACTCTAGAAGGGTATTTTGAAACTCCTTTTAAAATTTCTAAAGAACCTATATTTTCTACTTTTTCTCCTTCTACGAGCTTATAAAATTTGCTAAATAATTCTAAAGATTCTTCAACAGTTTTACCTTCTAAAATTTCAGTCATCATAGAAGCAGAGGCTTTAGAAATAGCACATCCTTTTCCTTCAAAAGATATCTCTTCTATTTTATCATCTTTAATTCTAAGATAGACTGTATAATGGTCTCCACATAGCGGGTTATAACCTTCTGAAAAGTGAGTGTTTTCTATTTTTCCAAAATTACGAGGTGATCTATTATGTTCAAGAATAAACTCTTGATATAGTTCATGCCAATTCATTAAAATGTCTCCTTTAGCTCTTTAAGGATTCTAAATAGTTCATCTAATTCTTCAAAAGTGTTGTAAAAAGAGAGAGATATTCTTGTAGTAGAAGAGATCTCAAATAGATCCATTACCGGTTGAGTGCAGTGGTGTCCTGCTCTTACACATATCTTGTTGTCATTTAAAATAGTAGCTATATCATGAGGATGAATTTCTTCTAAATAAAAGGAAATTAAAGGAACTCTTTTTTCAGAATTTCCTACTATTCTAATTTTTAATTTTTTAAATTCTTTTAAAGCATAATTTAAAAGTTCTTCTTCATGTTTCATTAAATCATTAAAATTTTCTTTTAAATAATCTACAGCAGCAGCTAAGCCTAAAATGTACGGCTGGTTAAAGTAGGGCTCTGCTT
>JAEWOZ010000123.1 GCA_023399505.1 Fusobacteriota bacterium
ATTTCCACCTTTATAAAAGCTTTTTAAATTAAATTTTTTGTTTGCACAGTTTGTGCTTAATAAAAGTATTAATATTAGGATATTCTTCATAATTACCTTTCTTGCTTAACTAATAAAACTAAAATTAGTGAAATTGCTATTTCAAAATTTTCGCCGCCTCTTTTTTGCTATATTTATAATAGCATGATTTGAAGTAATTTTCAAATGTTCATCCTTTAAATAATTTAACATAAAAAAAAGCCTTATTAAAGCTTTTGTTGAAATAAAGGTAAAAATATACTTTTTATTTCTTTCCAATATAATATTTCATCTTCTCTATTGTATACTTGAACAGATCCTTCTTTAAACCTATTTAGCGTTTCAACTACTTTTCTATCTTCATCTATATTTGAATCTATTAAGTTTTCAAATAGCTGTAAAGGTGTTTGTCCATGAATATTTTTTTCGTTTAAAGCTTCTTTCATATTAAATTTGCCTGAATTAGCTAAAAGTTTAAAAATGTTTTTGTAATTCTTAAGAGCTTCTTCTTTTTTCTTTCTATCTGAATCACGAAAAGCGACACTAATTTTACCATTTTTATAAACAATGCCAGTAGCTAACCTATGAAGAAGATTTTCTTTGTCCCTATTAATTAAAAAGGTATTTGAATTTTTATTGTTTAATAAAATTCTTGCACTGCCTAAATGTCCTTCAGAAACAGCTAACATTAAAGGTGTTTCATTCATATTCTTTGTAACACAATTAACATCTATATGTTCATTCTCCAAAATCATTTGAACATATTTTTCATTAAATATAGCATAATGTAAAACAGAAAATCCGTTTTTATCAATAACACTTAAATCTGACCCTTTAAAAAGAACTTCAATAATATCTTCTCTATCTATTGCAGGGTTTTCATTTTGCATATCTAAAGCTTGCATAAGTAGAGTTTTTCCACTAAAAGTACTCTCTGAATACGACAAAGTCAGTATTTTATCGTCATCTTTTATAGCCTCTTTTAATTGCTCTAAGTTGTTATTAAGAATAGCATTATCAGCTTTATCAAAGTCATTCTTAAATATATTTTTCTTTAGATTTTTATTTTGTAAGGAATTATCTGGATTATTGCCAGGATTCTTATTAGATGAATTACAAGACATTAAGGATAATAAAAATATTATTTTAAACATTATTTTCACCTATAATTTATTTTAGATATTTTAATTATACCTTAGTTAAAACACTTTTTCAAATATTAACAAATTTTTAAACTATTAAATTGGTGTGATATAATTATTTCATATTGTTTCATAAGAGGTATTTTTCAAATGAAAATATTAAATTCACAAAAAATTGCTTTTATATATAATAATCAAAAGGTTACATATAACACATTTTTAAAATTAATAGATTATTATAGTGACATCCTAAATGTTACAAAAGATGATAAAGTTGCTATAATAATGGAAAACAGGCCAGAGTGGCTCGCCTGCTTTTATGCTATATGGAATAAAAATGGGGTTAATGTTCCTATAGATTATAATGCTTCTAAGGAAGAATTAACAAAAGTAATTAATGAGATTAAACCAAAGATCATTTTTTATTCTAATTTTACTTCTAAAATAGTAAAGGAATTGGTAAAGGATCCTTCTATTGAATTAATTAATATAGATAACCAGAAGGTTACTTTTAAAGAAAATATTGAAGATAAAGATTTTAGTTTTGATATGGAAAAAGCATCTTTGATTGCTTACACAGCAGGAACAGAAGATAAACCAATTGCAGTGAAACTATCCAAGAAGAATTTGTTTTTTGATTTAGAAGTCTTTAGTAATGAAATAAAAGAAGAGACTTTTTATACATATCTACCTTTTTATAACATAATTGCTTTACAATTTATTGTAATTAAAGCTTTGCATACTAATTCAACAATATTTATAGACAATACTACTATTCCATTTGAAATATTGTCTAATATAAGAAATAATAAAATAACAGCATTGATAGCTAATCCTATATTTTATAAATATTTGCATAAAAAGTTAATTAAGAATATTAAAAAAAGCTTTTTAAATAGATTTAGATTTAATTTATCAAAGATTCTAGGGATTAATTTATTAAATATAAAAAATGAACTATTAGGAGAAAATTCTAAATTTTTATTTTCAGTTAGTTCACATTTAGACTATAAAATACAAAAGGAGCTTCAAGATGCTAATATTTTTGTTTTAACTACTTATGGATTCACTGAATCTGGTTCTTTAATAAGCTATAATCTTCCTAAATACAATAAAATCGGCTCTTCTGGAAAGATAGTTCCTGGAGTAGAAATAAAAGAAAAAGATGGAGAAATACTTATTAAGGGTGAAAATATTGCTTTAGGTTATTTTAATAACATTGAAGAAGAAAAACACAAATTTATAGATGGATGGTTTCATACAGGTGACCTTGGCCATTTAGAAGGCGATTCTTTATATATTTATGGAAGAAAAAGTGAATTAATTGTTTTAGATAATGGAAAAACTATATGGCCAAATGAGATAGAGGATAAAATACATAATCTCTCCTCTGTAATTAAGGAAGTATCAATTATAGAATATGAAGATAAATTAGCAGCAGTAATTGTTCCAGATTTAGAAGAGACAGCTCATAGAAAAATTAATAATATAGAATATTATATAAGAGATATAATATCTGATAAGTATAATATAGATGCAGCTGATGATATGAAAATTAGCGATATAAAAATATTAAATGAAGATATTCCTAGATCAAGCTTTAGTAGAATAAAAAGGTTCAAACTTAAAAATCTTATCTTAACTAAAAAAATTAAAAGATTAAAAGTTGAAGAGCCTACTAGCATTGAATATAAAATGATAAAGGACTACTTTATCAATAATTTTAGTAAAAAACCTTATCCTGATGCTCATATTGAGATTGATCTAGCTTTAGATTCCTTAGAAAAAGTTGACCTTCTCTTCTATATAAAACAAACATTTGGAATAGAAATAGATAATGAGACATTTGCTCAAAATTCTAAATTTATAGATTTTGTAAATTATATAGAAAAAAATAAAGAAAAAGTAGATGAATCAAAAGTAGATTGGAATAAAATTTTGAATGATCCTATTGACTATTCAGTTCCTAATGAGAAGCTATCTATAGAGGCTAAAATCTTTAACTTTTTATTTCGTAGCTATTTTAAATTAGAAATAGAAGGAAAAGTTATTAAAGGACCTTATATATTAGCAGGTAATCATTTAAGTATGCTAGATTGGTATGCAATATGGAATGCCCTTCCTAATGATGAAAAAGCAAAAACTTTTTGTTTAGCTAAAGATAAACTTTTAAAATCAAGAATTGCTAGCTATCTCTCGTATAAAATGAACGTTATAAAATTTAATATTGAAGTTGAAAGAGAGATGAAAGAATCTCTACAAAAACTATCAAAGATACTAAAAGAAGGAAAGAATGTAGCCATTTTTCCTGAAGGGACAAGAGCAAGAGATAACTCATTAAAAAAATTCAAAAAATCATTTGCTATTCTCTCTAAAGAAAATAATGTTCCTGTAATTCCTACAGTATTAAAAGGAACATTTGAGCTATTAGGTCCCGGTAAAATATTTCCCAAACCTGGTAAAATTACAATTAGGTTTTTAGAACCTATTTATCCAGAAAACAAAACTTATGATCAGATAGTCGACGAAACTTATAATGCAATAAAAAAAGAGCTTTAGAACAAGCTCTTTTATTTATATAAATTAATAAAATATACTAATAAGGAAGTTATGAAACCTGCTAGAGCGTCATCTAAAACTATGCCATATCCTCCTCTTATATTTTGTACTTTTGATATTATACTAGGTTTAAATATATCCAAAATTCTAAATAATATAAAACCTAAAATCAAATTAAAATTATTAAAATCGTTAAATATAAAAACTATTAAAAATCCCAATACTTCATCTATAATTATCTCTTTGGGGTCTTTTTTATTAAAAATCTTTTCTGTTTCATCACTTATATATATTGAAATTACAAAGAAAATTAAAGTGAAAGTTAAATAGAAAGGACTTAAATACTTTTTTAATAGATAAATTAAAGGAATAGATGCCAAAGTCCCAAAAGTACCTGAAGCTGGTAAATATCCTAAATAAAAAAATGTGGATAAAATTTTATAAATAAATATCATAGTTTCTCCTTGTATGTTATATAAATTAAATTATAAATGTTCTATATTAACTTCGATTATATTTTCATTTATTTTATCTAAAGAACAAATTGAAATTACATAATTTTCTATATAAAAGTTTTTAAAATTGTACTCTCCTAAACTTTTAATTAAAGGTGTTACACTAAAACTCTTTAAATCTTTATACAAACCAAGACCTAAAGCCTTTATATAACTCTCCTTTAAGGTCCATATCTCATAGAAAGCTTTTATTTTATCTTCTTGCATTAAAATATATTCTTGTTCTTCTATAGTAAAAATTCTTTCCATAATATCTAAATTTCTATTTTTAATATATTCTATATCTATTCCTAAATCCTTATTATCTGAAACGAGAATTATATACTCTTTTGAATGTGAAATATTAAAGAAAAAATCTTTTTTATCTTTTAAATAAGGTTTTCCATATTCATTATATTCTAAGTTAAACTCTTTTAAATTTAATTCTTGCTTTATGCAATATTTTAATAAAAGATTTGAAAAAAGGATAGAAAATCCTTTTTTTCTATCCAAATTCCTCAAGAAAAGTTCTCTTTTTTCAACGCTTACTTTTGCTACTATTTTATCTAAGTTATTTTCAATATAATCATAATCTAGTTTTAGAATATATAAATTCATTAGAAATAACCTAAATTCAAAGATATGCAATGAAAACCTGTAAAATTCTCTTTCATAACTAATTTATAAGAATAAGAATAACCTAATTCGAAAATATTAAACAAATTTAAACCTAAACCAAAAGTTGGAAAAAAGTTACTTAAACCTGTTCTTAAATCTACCCCTACTCCCGCTAAAGAGAGACTAAATTCACTACCTATTTTTAACTTTTCTAAAAAATTATAATTATTGCTATCTCTTAAAGCGATATCTCCCATTAGAAGATTATCTAACTCTATAGCTAATTTTACATTATCTGCAATCATATTGAGTTCAAACTCTCTACCATAACCAACTTTTAAATTGCGTATAAAAATATCACCCTTATTCTTTAAGTCAGAAACCTTGGCATTTTCAATATTATTAACATCATAAGTATGAGAATATATAATAGAAAAAAAGTTATTAAGAGCAATACTAAATTTTCCTAGAAAATTTTCATACATAAAACTTATATCAGAGTTAAAACCATTAAAAGATTTTATGTTATCCATTGTATTTGATAAATGAACTAAATACCCGCCATTAGATTCAAAATTAGAACCTACATATTTGTCTAGATCAGAAATAGCTAATATAGGATGTCTGAAAAGCATCTTAGCTCCTATTCCAAACGAGATACTTTTATAAGAGTAAGCAAAAGAGAGAGGTACAAATGCATATACTCTAGAGAATATTTTATCCTTATTAATATGAAATATCCCGTTTAAAAAAGAGCCAATAGCAAAATTCCCTATTCGGAAATAAGGTAAAGAGACAGTAGCACCTATATATAATGAGGATTTTTTAGATTTTATTTCAAATAGACTAAAGGGATTAACACTAGCATTAATAAGACTGAATGAATAAAAGCCTTCTGTTGAAAGAATAGCAGTAGGTGCATAAAAGAAAGATCCTACTTCTTTACCAAATATCATTCCTGTTGATCCCATTGCTTCTGTTCTTGAATTTACAAGATTATTAAATACAATCTTTTCTGAAGGATATAAAGATGAATTTACTATAAAAAACAATCCTATCAAAAATTTTTTCATTTATATTTTTTTCTCTTTTCCTTGAATATTTTAAAAAATTATATCATATTTTTAGCAATTAAATGTTGATTTGAGTGTATTTTCTAATGTTACAATACTGATAAGTAACAATACTAAAATAATTATTTAAATGATAATGTATTTTCTATTAACTTTTCTTCCATTAAAATTATACTCTGTCCTATTTTTATTTCCAACTTAAAATTATCTAATAATAAGTTTTTATTGATTTTTTTATAATTAAAAGTAATTTTATTTTGTAGAATTTTTCCTTTTTCTTCTATTAAAAAAGATAGTTCTTTTAAAGTTTTATTATTACAATTGTAAATAAAATAACCTTTATCAAAAGAGATTTTTGATAAGTTTTTGTTTTCATTTTTCTCATAAAATTTATGAGCATTTAACAGATTCAATAATTCTTTTGTTTCAAAAGATGGATATAAGAATGTGTAATATATTATTTCATTTAGTTTATTGGTAGTAAAAGGAATTTTTTCTTTTGCATTGTTAAAAATTAGTTTTTTATCTTCTAAAGCTAATAAAGTGTTTCCCTCAAGGTCCTTCAAAATTAATTTTTCTTTTTTAGGGTTTTTTACTAATATAAAATTTTTTTTAAATATTTCTATATTATTTATTCTTATGATTCTCTCTATTTCATATGTGACATCATTATAATTTAATGAAGTACCCTTATAAAAAAAACTTATTATTTTATTTTTATAACGGCATGAAGACAGAAAGGTTAATATAAGTATCATAATCATTTTTCATCTCCTTTAAAGCTTTCTAACGTTGAATTCTTTATTGCCTTATCAATGTTTGGGATACTAAAACAAAGTTTAATTTTTTCTTTTATGTATTTTAAGCTTTCAGTATGATTATAAATAGCTTTTTCAAGAAAAATTTCATTTGGGTTGGAAATAGGGACATGAAAAGCATCCTTAATTAAAAAATTATCTACAAATATGTTTTCTTTTTTAATACTTTCATTAAAAAATTGTTCTTTCAAACTTAAAACACCATCATGAACATTTGAACCAATATACTTACACATAATTTTATTAATATTCTCTAAAGCTTTTATAACTTCGTTTAAGTTAATTAAATGCTCTGTAAAAGTAAATTGAAATTTATCAATTGTAAGATTTGAATTGCCTGTAAAAGAAGAAAATAAATTATTAAACATATCAAATGCAAAAGTGAAAATTCCTGCTGTATTTAAAATTAAAGAAGAATTGTTAGTGAAATTGCTAAACTTTGATTGTATTTCATAAATTCTCTCTTTTATATCTGGAAAAGGCAAAAATGAAGATTTAAATATATCAGTTTCGCTTCCAGCCAAGCAATATATACGTAT
>JAEWOZ010000010.1 GCA_023399505.1 Fusobacteriota bacterium
TATCTACCTCTTACGAGAATATTAAGCTTTATTCTAACATTTTCAAAGTAAGCTGTCAATTTAAATTAAAAAATGAAAAAGTATTAACATTCTTTAATCTACGTTTTATAATTCAAATTATTTTTTAATAGTGAATCTACTACTTTTTTATATCTTCTATAAAATACATTATTAGCGCTATTTTTCAATTTTTATTCTTATCATTAATATTTGCTCCTGCACCTATTAATAGATTTACTATTTCTATATGACCTTTTTCTAATGCTAGCGTTAATGCTGTTTCCCCTTTTCCATTTACTAAATCTATATTTATTCCTTCTTTACTTAATAATAGCTTTATTACCTCCAAGCTATTATTTTTAGCTGCTAATGTTAATCCTGTCTCTCCATCTTCATCTTTACAATTTATATCTATATCTTTATTTAAAGGATTATTTAAAAATTCCTCTAGTTCCTCATCTTTATCTTCTTTTATATATTCCCAATATTTATTCCCTATTTTCTCTTTGATAATTAATTCTTTTATGCTCTTATTACAATTCAAAAGCAAAATTAATAAAATCATTAATTTTTTCACAATATCTCTCCTCATTTATTAATTAACATAATAAGAGCTTAACATCTAAAGCAATAATTGTAAAATTTACAAAAAATAAAAAGAGCTAGTAGTCTCTTTTTATTTATCTATCCTTAAATTAATCAAAGCCAAAAAGGTTTATATCAAACTTTTCCATTATTTTTAGTAATGGTTTTATTAATACTTTATAAACTTGTCTTTTGTATTAAATCTTTAAGCCTTTCTAAAAATACTAAATTCATTATGTATTTTCTTATAAATATATTAACTTTTTTTAAATTAACGTTTCTTATCCACAAGATAAAGTTCTTTACCTTCAAAGGCTATTCCTAATAATCTTATATTCTTTATTCCTTTGTTAACTAGTTCTATGGTATATTTCATCTCTTCTATTTGAGTTATTGCCTCTTCAGCTTTTAATTTTAAATTTTTTTCCCCTTTTGCAACCTTAATTTCTATTATATATCCTGTTTTGTTTCTATCTTTAGGTATTATGCTTATATCATATCTTCCTTTTCCTGATTCACCATTCGATCTTACCTCATAATTATTATTATATTCTAATCTCAATAGCGATAACAATATAATTACATGATAAACATTTTCCTTATTTTTTCCTAAATCGTATGAACTTAACTTAGACATTAATAGATTTTTAATTTCTTTGCTGAAATTTTCAATATCGTCATTTAAAATAGCTAGAGATATTTTGTCCATACTTATAGCCAATTCTGGAATTATATCAGTAAAATATTCTTCTCTTATTTTATTGTACATTATCTTTATCTCCTTATTAGGAATAGATAACAGGTACTTACCATTATAATTCACAGTTGCTTTGAGGTATCCACTAAATAATAGTAAACTCCATAAATATTTAGGTTTGTTCAGTTCACTAAACACTATATTTTCTTCAATCAGCTCTTCTATAGCTTCACCTTTGATTAAATTATCAATTTTATCTTTTATAATACTTTCAGATTTGTTAACCAAATTTCTAATTAATGAATCATTTGCTGTTCCTAACCAATGGCCTTTTAATTCTCTTGACTCTACATAACTAGCAATAGAATAAGGATTATAAATCGTGCTATTCCCGAACGTGTATCCATTGTACCAATTTCTAATATTGTCCATATTGTCTTCTAAATCATAATATTTGAGCATATTGGATACTTCAAACTCAGTGAATCCAAATTTATCACTAAAGTCATTATCTAATATAGTTCTTATTAATATATTATTAGCTCCTGAAAATATTGACTCCTTTGCTATTCTCAATATTCCTGTTATTACCCCTTTAAATAAGTATCTATTTCCTTTAAAGGTGCTTCCTATAAATACCCTCATAAAATTCAATATATTGTCATAAATCTCTTTGTCATATGTGTCATTCATTATGGTATCATATTCATCTATTAGTATTACTACTTTTTTATCATAGTACCTATAAATATATTCTGAAAGCTTATGCAGGCTATATTGGTAATCTGTCTCCTCTGCCTCTCTTTTAATTATTTTATTAATTAAATTTTTTTCATATTCCTCTAATTTGCTACTGTTTAGTAAATATTTATGTTCATTATATAAATCTGCTATATTTATTTTAATTAAACCATAGATATTATTCCAATTTTTTCCTTTAATATCTTTTAAAGTTAAGAATATTACTGGATATTTGTTTAGATGGTTCTGGAATATACTACTTTTCTCTATCTTTAATCCTTTAAATAGATCTCTATTATCTTCCTCTATGTCAAAAAAATATTTTAGCATTGAAAGGTTAAGAGTTTTACCAAATCTTCTCGGTCTTGGTAACAGTATTATCTCACTTCCTTTACTAAATATCTCTTCTATCAGTAAGGTCTTGTCCACATAATAATATTTGTTATTTATAAAATCTTTAAAATCTGAATTTGATATTGTTGTTGACATTTTCATGGTCACTTTCCCCCTCTCTTAAATATATAATTAAAATATTTTACCATATATTAGAAAGGATATTTTATTGAAAAATTTACTCTTCACAATATTAATTTAGAAATTTTTTTATAAAAGTCTAAAAATTTTAGCAAAAATCTAGTTCTTATAAACAAAAAACAGCAATCTTTTGTAAAGACCGCTGTTATATAAATTGATGTGTATTTAAGCTGCTTGCTTTTGTACCATTCCTACTAATTCGTTAAAAGCTCCAGTTTCATTTGTTACCATATGAGCTAATACTTTTCTATCTAAGTTAATATTTAACTTTTTAAGACCATGCATGAATTGACTATAAGATAGTCCAGCTATTCTAACAGCTGCATTTATTCTTGTTATCCATAATCTTCTTATCATTCTTTGTCTTTGTTTTCTATGAGCTGTAGAATGAGCCATTGCATGATAAACTGCCTCTTTAGCTGTTTTATATTGAATACTTCTAGCTCCATAGAACCCTTTAGCTCTATTTAAAACTTTTTTGTGTCTTCTTTTAGTTATAACACTATTTACATTTCTTGCCATTTTAACTCCTTATATAACTAAAGACTTACATATCTTTTTGTATTTTGTTTGATTAATTACTTTTATTTTTTTAAGTCTATTTTTTCTTGGTTTACTCTTTTTCTCTAAAAGATGGGCTGTGCCACAACCATGAGCAAGTAATTTTTTGCTTGAACTCACTTTAAATCTTTTCTTTGTACCTTTATGAACTTTCATTTCATTCTCCTTATTTTTTCTTCGGTGATAGAAGAAGCTGTTTTTGAAGTGCATAGTTTTTTTCTATCGATGACACTTCTTCTAACCCTTCTGCAAGTTTATTAAGTACTTCTATTCCTCTATCCGCATAAAGTTTTTCTCTTCCTCTTAATACTAATAAAACTTTTACTTTATTTTCATCTTCGAGGAGTTCAATAATTTTTTTCTTCTTAATTTCTAAATCATGCGCTCCAATGTTTGGAGTGATTTTAATCTCTTTAATGGTAACATTTTTTTGCTTTTTTCTATTCTCTTTTTCCATTCGCTCTTTTTCATACTTATATTTACCATAATCTACTATTTTACAAATGGAATGCCCTTCACCTTTGCTTATCTCAACAAGATCTAAATCTTTTTCTTGGGCTAATTTCATAGCGTCACGAGTCTTCATAATTCCAAGTTGTTTTCCATCTACATCAATAACTCTGACTTCATCTTCTTTTATTTGATCATTTATTCTTGTTTTAAACTTATTAATAATGGCTCTACACCCCAATCTATTACATTTTTACACTGGCGGAGAGGGCGGGATTCGAACCC
>JAEWOZ010000032.1 GCA_023399505.1 Fusobacteriota bacterium
CTTTGAATAAAACTAATATATCATGGATGTATTTTGAAAATGGTAAACTAATTAAAAATAGATTTACAAGAAAAATTGATGAAAAAAAGTCTGATAGTTTTTTTAATTATGGTCGTGCCACCTTTAAAATTTCACCTAATGAGTACAAAACTATTTATATAAAAAGTAACTCGGCTTTCACTACTCCTCTAATATTAACTAGCTTTGAAAATATAGTTAAAGAAGAAACCATTTATTTTTTTATAACAAGTATGCTCCTAGGTATTAGCTTAATAGTTCTAATTATAATACTTGGATTCTATCTAAGGTTAAATAAAAGCTATCTTTTATATTATATTTTAATATTTGCGTTCACATACGCTAAATCTAATTTATTTCTTAAGTTTTTTAGGAACTACATAAGTTATGAATTATCTTATAAGTTTTATGCTGCGTTCGTAGCTTTATATATTTTTTTCCTTGTTAAATTTATTGTAGATATACTTAAATTAGATAAAAACTATATTAATATTAGATATTACCTAAGTTTTATTAAATATATTCCGATATTTTTAGGGGTTGCCTATTTCTTAAATCTAATTAATCTAAGTTTTTTACTTCAAAACATGAAATATACATATCTTATAACATTTACTTTAATATTATATGCTGCTGCTAGAAGGTACAAAGATGGTTGGCTATATAAAGCATTCTTCTTTAGCTGGCTTCCTCAATGGATTTTATATATCTATATAAATGCTGCAGATCAGTTTAAATTAAAAATAATATTATTTGATATAAGAATAATAGAATATTTAGAAATATTTGCTAACCTCTTTTCAATAGCTGCGGTAATATTATACGAAGCTAAAGAGCTATGGAGAGATACGAACACAGTAAAAGATCAAGAGGAATTCATAAAAATAATAAATGGTACAGACAATTTGATGCATGGTCTTTTAACTCTAGTACATTCGTATAAGAAGTATATTAATTTTGATAGAGTGATGTATTTCAGAAGAAAAATAGATAGAGAAAACGAAGAGGTACTTTATTATGACTTCTCAATTCCCTTAACTCTCAACGAAAGAGATGAGGAGAAAAAGTATTTTGATTTAGCTAGACACCTCCGTAAAGATTCATTTGAAATTTACCACATTTGTGAGGATATTGAAAATAATGAGTTATATAAAAATTTAGCTTCTGGGTATAGATCTCTTGTAGCATTAAGGCTAAAGTTTGTAGATAGCTCGGACCTAGGTTATATAGTTATATTGAATGAAAGTAAAATAGAGTATGAGTATAATGAAGTTATGAAAGATTTTAGATATAAAGCATCATTATTAGTGCAGTATTTTAAAACAATAGATGATATTAGAGACAAATATGGTTCTATAATTGTAGAAGAAACTTTAAGAAATTTTCATATGGAAGTATTAAGAGATGCAGAAAAAGATGTAAATAATACTTTAGAGCAATTAGATAGAATAAAGACTATATCTAATAAATATGTAGAAGCTAACGATCCTAATGTTAAGAGAGTACTTAATCTATTTTATGATGATTTAGAGAGTCTAATGATAAATATAAAGAAAGATTTAGTATTTGATAATCCAGATAAAAAAACTAAAAAGAAGATAATGTTTAAATTTAATATCATTGAAGAAATGTTAAATTATTTAAAAGACATTGTTAGAAAAACAACTAATAAAGTGAATATTAATATAATAAATCAAATAGATAGTGATTATGAGTTATTTGGACACATAAGGATTATAAGATCTATAATGAATCATTATTTGTCTTACATATATGATAGGATTATAAAACATAATATAGAATCTGATATTATTGTTACTACAAGTCTAGAAGATGGGAAGCTAAAGATAGACACTAAAATAGAAGGTTTGTTTATAACAGCAGAAGAGCTAAAGAAAAATTATAACAATGAAGTTCATAAGTTATTATTAAATACTACAAGGAGTAAATTAGAAATAATTTCTTATGATAGCTCGATTCATATAGTATATTTTCTAAATATACTTACTTCTGAAGAGAGAAAAAAATTCAATATCAAGCATCTTGATTATGATGATAATTTAGAAGAAGAAGTAGTCGATAAAAATTGACTAATATAGTTATATAATTTTAATTTAATTAAAAAAAGGAGTTTTAACATTTATTAAAACTCCTTTTTAAATAGAAAAATTTTTTTGTTTCTAGGCTGTTTTAAATATTTAGTCATATAACCTAAAAAATTGGACTTTTTCAAATATTTTTCTAAATTAAATTTAGATAGGAGGTGAAAATGTCTAAAATTTTAAATGATGAAGAACTATGGTACTATTTGGAAAAACTTTATAATAATCAAGAAGATATTTTTTACTCTGAGACTTTAGATATTTTAGAAAATATTTTTGAACATGAAGAAAAATTTAGTAAATAAATTTATTTTTTACTACACAACCAAACTTAAAAATACCTAAATTATTAAAAAATCTTTTGATTTGGGAATTTTTATAAATTATAATTTAATTGAAAAATGATGAAAAAGTAAATGCTTTTTCATTCTTAAAAGATTAATTAATATAAAATCTATCTTAGAACTTTAAAACCTTTATATAATAATTCTATTTTATTATTTTGAAATTTATGATAAAATATTCTAAATTTTAATAAATTTTTTCTATGCTTTATAAGATTAGCCGCTTTATAGCTTGGAAAAAATGATAGGAGATAATAAAATGACAAGGCTAAATATTCAAGAAATAGTAAAAAAATTCGGAAAAAATGAAAAGGATACAGGTGCTACTCCTGTTCAAATAGCTATTTTAACAGACAAAATAAATGCGCTAACGGCACATTTACAACAACATAAAAAAGATCATATTTCAAGAAATGGATTAATGAAAATGGTTGGTCAAAGAAAAAGATTAAGTAGTTATTATATGAAGCAAGATATAAAGGGTTATAGAGATCTTATAAAAGATTTGGGATTAAGAAAGTAGAAATTTAAGTATGAGTAAAATAATTAAGAAATTAAAGATAAAAGATAAATACCTAGAACTACAAACAGGTTACTTAGCTAAGAAAACTAACGGTTCAGTTTTAGTAAAATATGGAGATGCTACTTTATTAGCGGTAGTAGTAGCAGATTTTTCAAGAGAAGTAGAAGGAGATTTTGTCCCTTTAACAGTTGATTTTGTAGAAAAATATTATTCTTCAGGTAAAATACCAGGAGGATTCTTTAAAAGGGAAGGGAAGCCATCTTTAACTGCTACTAGCATGTCTAGATTAATAGATAGAACTTTAAGACCTTTATTTCCTGTAAATTACAGATATGAAACACAGGTAACTATAACAATTCTTTCTTATGATGGAGATATTAATCCTGCATGGTTAAGCGTTATTGGAGCCTCAGCTGCTTTATCTATATCTGATATACCTTTTAACGGCCCTATTGGTGCTATGTGTTTAGGATATAGTGGAAATAATTACATTATAGCTCCGACAGATAAAGAAGATGATGTTTTAGATTTAACAATATCTCTGAAAGACGATACCATTTATATGCTAGATGCTCAAGCTGTTGAGCTAAGCAATGAGGTAATCTTAAAAGGTATTGAGTATTCAAAGCCTTTTATTGAAAGCTCTATTGTGTTACAAGAAGAATTAGTAAAAGAAGCTGGACGTAAGAAAATAAATTATAGCGAAAGCAAAGGTTTTGTTAATAATGAAATTCTTAGTTTATTAAGAAATGAAATTACAACTATAATGAATTCAAATAGGCATAATAGATTAGAAGAAATAGAGAGCTTTTTTGAAAAATTTACAAAAAGATTTCATTTTTATCATGATCAATTGTATGTACTAAGAACAGCTTATGACGAGTTAGTAAAAAAATTAACAAGACAATATATAATATCAAATGCTAGAAGATTAGATGGAAGAGGATTAGAGGAAATAAGAGAAATTTCTATAGAAACTTCTCCATTTCCTATCGCACATGGAGCTGCTGTTTTCTCAAGAGGTAGAACTCAAGCTTTAGCTGTTACAACTTTAGGAAATCTAAACGAACAACAAATAATAGATGATTTAGATGAAGGAAGTAAAAAAAGATTTTTCTTACATTATAATTTTCCAAAGTTTAGTGTTGGAGAAGTTGGGCCATATAGAAATCCAGGAAGAAGGGAAATAGGACATGGTGCATTAGCAGAAAAAGCTATTGTTAGCCTTTTACCTTCTGAACAACAATTTCCATATACAATAAGAATAGTATCAGATATATTAGAATCAAACGGTTCTTCCTCAATGGCAAGCGTTTGTGCAGGTTCTCTATCTTTAATGTTAGCAGGTGTACCTATAAAAAGTCACATAGCTGGTGTTTCAATAGGGTTAATAAGAGAAGGAAATAAATATGCTCTTTTAACTGATATTAGAGGATTCGAAGATAATATAGGAGATATGGATTTAAAGATAGCAGGTACTATTAGAGGAATTACAGCCATTCAACTAGATATAAAAGGTAGTGGAATAGAACTCCAAATCATAAAAGAAGCTTTTGAAGAATCTTTAATTGCACGTACTAGAATTCTTAAAGAGATGGATAAAGCTATCTCAGCTCCTAAAAAAGAATTGCCTTCAAACGTTCCTAAAATAGAAATTATGAAAATTCTCCCTGAAGAAATAGGACTATTGATAGGTAAAAGAGGGGAAAATATAAATTCCATTACCAAAGAGACTCATACAAAAATTAGAGTTGATAATGATGGAATAGTAAAAATATCTTATTTAAATGTGGAAAACTTAAAGAAAGCTATGGAATTAATCAAAAGTTCCTTAAGTCCACTAAAAAAACTAGTTTTACCTGACTCAATAGGTAAAAGAAAACCTTCTAATGACCTCAATAGAAGATCTTTTAATCAAAGAGGAAATAATAGAAACTTTAAATTTAGAAGACCTAATGATAGACCAAATAATAGAGTAAATGAGCCTAATAGAAATAATGATATGAATTTTAATTTGAATTTTAAGAATTTAAATCCAATCGATATATCTAAAGGTGTTTCAGTAAATAAGCCAAATTCTACTTATAATGCTTATAAGAAAAGAACAAGTAATAGAAGATTTGATTCATATTAATTAATAATGGAGAGCTTAATGAATTTACCTAATTTGATAACAACTTTTAGAATTATTTTAATAATACCTTTCAGTATAGCTCTTAAATTAGGTTATAATTTAACAGCTCTTTTTTTATTTTTAATTGCTTCAATAAGCGATTTTTTAGATGGATACATAGCAAGAAAATATAATTTAACTACAATGGTAGGAAGATTGCTAGACCCTTTAGCAGATAAAATTCTCTATTTTACATCTCTATATCTTTTTTTAGAATTGAAGTATATTAGCGCATATCCAGTAATATTAATCTTTTTTAGAGAATTTATAGCAGCTGCAACAGGGCCTGTAATTCTAATGAATAAAAATTTTAATATTGATAATATATTAGCTGGGAGACTAAAAAATCTCTTCCAATTCAGCTCTACTATTATAATTATAATTTTTAAAAACTCACTTATTAGTTCTTATTTAATAAATATATCAGCAACAATAACTATCATTTCAGTAATTATAATATATATTGAAAATTTTAATACTTTTAACAATTCATTAAAAAGTTTAAATTTGAAAAAATAATTTAAGAAAAAGTTTTAATAATTTATAAAAATTTTAAGGAATGAAATATTAATGAAAAGTAATTTAGCAAACTATGTAACAATATTTAGATTTTTAATGATTTTCCCTTTAGCATATTGTTTAAAAAGAAACTATGATTTTTTAGCTGCAATAATATATTTAATAGCTGGTTTATCAGATATTTTAGATGGATATATAGCACGTAAGCAAAAAAAAATAACTAATTTTGGAATATTAATGGACCCTATTGCTGATAAATTAATATATATAACAAGTTTAATAGTCTTTTTAGAAAGAGGGTATATATCTTTTTTACCTCTGTTACTTATTTCATTCAGAGAAGTAGCAATTACAGGTTTAAGATCTGTATGTTATGTAAATGGTCAAGTATTTCCTGCTGTTAAAGCTGGAAAAATAAAAGCTTTTATTCAACAAATATCATTTTTCATTATATTATTTTTCAAAGATCATATAATTACTACTTTAACAATTTATATTATAGTTTTTCTAACTTTTCAATCATCCTATGGATATTTAGTAAACATGTTTAATTTTCTTAAAAAAGAAGATTAAACTTTTTTTATGCTTTTTAAAATTTAAGGAGGTAAAATGTCAAAAAATTTATTAATAATTTCTCTACTAATTTTTTAAGTTGTAATAAATATAGAGTCAAAATGGAGCAAAAACTAAAAGGAAATACTAAGATTATTGAAATTTTTGAAAATTTTGAGGGAAGTAATGAGAATATGCAAAATCTTTGCAATAATTTTAGGTATAAATGAATTTTATAGTTTTTTTAATTCTCTTTTTTTACCTGATTTTAACTCTGATGAAAATCGCTCTAATATTGTCGCTGAATATTTTAATCTATTTAAAAAGTTTCAATGCCCAGAAAAAATTAACAGCTTAGATGAATATGGTCTTAATTTATTTCATTACTCAATTCTATATTCTAATGGTCCAGCTGCAATAGAGATATTAATCAATTTAGGAGCAGATGTTAATTTTCCTACTTATGAAGGCAAAAATGCTCTTTTTCTTTTACTTGAAAATAGGCTTTCTTATTCTGGTTTAGATAAAAATATTTTAAAAAATATAATTATCAATTGAAGTCATATAAGCTTTAATCATTTCTTCAATTCTATAAAAAAATTGATTTCGATTTTAAATATAAAAGGCTTACTTTTCAAAATTATATTAAAAAGTTAATATCTATTTCTAATAAACTAAAAGATGTGTCAGAAGATGCAAAGTTAGATTTTGAATTCTATTCTAGTATAAATAATAATGTTGAAAGTATTATAAAAAATAAAAATATACACTCAAATAATGAAAATCTTAACTTAGACCAAAACTATAAAGAAAGCTTAAAAGAAGAGCTAATAGTAGCTTTAGGTTCGCATAATTTAAATAAGTTAAAAGATTTTTTGAAAAATCTTAAAGATGAAGAGATTTCAAAAATTTTCTTTTCTAATAATGATTTACTAATTCACTTAATTCATGTTGATTTTTCAGAAGGCGTAAAATTTCTTATTCCTTATTTTAATGTAAATAAACCTGTTTATTTAAAGTATGCTCTAACCAGACTAAATAGAAATGTAATATTAGAGCTTCTATCAAAAATTTCTAATTTTAATTTTTATGACAAAGAAGGCTTTACTCCTTTAATGTTGCTTACAAGATTAAAGATTCTTGAAGATGATATTCCAATTTGGAAAGAATTGGCTACCCTTTTAATAAAAAGTGGTGCAGATATAAATATGCCTTGTCTTAACGCTGATTATCCAAATTTTACAGCTCTTCATTTTTCTGTTTTCTCTTATAAAGAGATAGCAGAATTTTTAATAGATATGGGTGCAAATATAAATATAAGCAAGCAAGATTTGAAGATAAAAAGTTCAAATGGTCAATATGAATTTAGTTCTAGCCCTTTAGAGTATGCAATACTTAATCAAAAATATGATATGGTAAAGTTCTTAATAGAAAAAGGTGCCACCATTTCCTATTTAAATTCATCTTCAACTCTTTTTACTATTAATTTAAATAAAGAAATGTGTGAAATTTTATTTCCTTATATTAAAGGTAAATTGAATTTTAGTCAAAAAGTTTTAAATGAAAGAGGTACACTTTTATATAATACTTTAGTAAGATTAAAAAATCTTTCTATAATTTCTAAAGAACTTTTGCCAATTTTAGAAAAGATGCTTAAAGATTTAAAAGAGGATGTAAATTATGAACATGAGGGTTTTCCAGGTGAAAATTGCTTGCTTAAAGCTATACATACCAAATGTCCAGAAGTAGTAGAGCTCTTATTAAAAATGGAGCTAGAGTTAGTAGATCAAAGAATCTCATTAATCTTTATAATGAGGTAATATTCTGTAAAAGTTTGTCTATATTAAAGCTATTACTAGATTATAATATTAAAATTGATTCAAGAACAGATAACCCTCTTATACCTCTTCCATTAAATCTTGTAGTTATGTTAGGTGATAGAGAGATATCAAAAGCTCTCATTGAAGATAAAAGGCTAAGCTATGATAAATTAAAACTAATATCAGATGTTATTCTAGGAAGTGAAGCTTTAGATTTAAGCGATGTTTACGATAAAAAGGTAAGAGATAAATTCCCTAATGAATATTTAATACATATAACGGCCTTAACAGGAAATCACAAAAGTTTAAGATTTTTAATTAATGAACGTTATTCCCCATTTTTAAAAATTAATAAAGAGCTAAAATTTGAAAATATAAATTACAACTTTTTTAAAGAGAAGGGCCAAAAGCTTAAAGCTAATTTATTACACTTTTATCATATTAAAAAAGGGCAGAGCGCCTTAGATATTCTAATAGAAAAACAAGATTTAAAGGCATTTTCAATAATAATGGAATTTTATAAAGAGCAAAATTTAGAAAAAAATATAAAAGAATTTATTGAGAACAACTATATGTTCGGTAATAGAACTTTACTTATTAATATAGAAAAAGAGTACTATAGTATTTTTAGAATTTTGTTAACATACAAAGAATTTGAAAATTTATTTTTAACTATTAATTATATAGATGAAGATGATAATACTTTACTAGATTATTTAATAAAAGATGAAAATAAAAAAGATTTAGTAACTCTATTAAAAGAGAGAGGAGCGTTAAGCTCAAAAGAGGTTAAGGAAAAATAAGGATAGAGCAAGAAGAGAACACTTTAATAAACAATATAGTAAAAGGTAAAGAATCAAAAGTATTAGAAATACTAGAAAATAAAAGGTTAGAGGTTATAAAAGAAGATGATAATAATGTTACGCCTCTAGCTGCTTGTGTTATTCATAATAAATTAGATATATTAAAAATCATTATAAAAACTTTAAAAGAGATAAATAAATTGAGTAATAATATAGATAGAATTGATATAGAAAACAAAACAGCGTTAAGTTATGCTATAAACACTAAAAATTACGAAGTAATTAAAATATTATTAAAGAGCGGAGCTAATGTAAATTTTAAATATTGTCGAAGATATTCTTATAACATAGATTTAGCTTCTGATAATTCACAGGAAACTAAAGAGATAATTAAAATTTTTTATGATAATAATTGTATATTAAGTAACAATGACATTAAGTTTATAATAAAAAAGAAAAATTTGATTAATCCTTACTTGATAAAACTTTTTGAAAATTCAATAAGTAAATATGAAGGCCTATATTCTTTTAAAATAGAACAAAATAAAAAATCTAATAAGATTGAGAAAATTTTAATAGATAAAAATGCTTCAAAATCTTTAGAAAACATCTCTAAAGAAAATTTAATCAAATTAAATGGTGAATTGAAAAAGTGTTTAAATGGAGAAAATTTTTCAGATAGTAGGGATCTATCTAACTATAAACCTAAATTTGGTGAAATAAGATTAATAAATAGTATAAGTAGCGATAGAATTTTTTATACAAAAAAAGGTACTTATCTGGTAATATTAGATATATACTTAAATAAGAGAAAAAGATTTCTACCGAATTATATATATGACAAAGCTTTTGAAAAATGTAAATTTTATAGGGAGTTAATAAATAAAAATAATATAGATTTTTTAGCTGATTTTGCTGAAACTATGAATATTTAATTTACTCATAAAAATTATACAAGAGTTGGAGTTTTTTGGAGCTGAAGGAGATAAAATGCTAAAAAAATTTCTAATAATTTTGCAATTTTTTTTAATAAGTTGCAAAGGAAGTATTAAACTTCATTATATATTGAAAGGGAATGAAAAAATTATTGAAATTTTTAAAAATTTAAAAGATAACAGTGAAAATTATGACCTTTTAATAAAAATTTTGAATTTAAGTAATTTTAAAGCTCTTTTAGATAAACCTAAATCGAAAGACTTAAGTAAGGAGATGCAGCCTCTTGGTAACTTAGAGCAAAAGGAGCTTTTTCAAAATTCAGGTTTTAAAGATAGAATTAATGCTTTAGATGAATATGGTCTAAATTTGTTTCATTATGCTGTTTTGTATTCTAATGAGCCTGAAATATTATATTTTCTAGCTACTTTAGGTGCTGATATAAATTCTATTACATCAGAGGGAAAAAATTCTCTTTTTCTTCTTTTAGAAAGCAAAATTTCTAACGATTATAGCTTTAAAGATAAAATATCTTTAAAAAAGTTTCAATATGAACTAAAAAAAGAAAAATTAAACTTCTTTTTAACATCCAAAGATAAAACTGATTTAAATTTTAAATATAAAGATAAAACTTTTGAGCAATATGTTAAAGAATTATATAAAATTTCTAATAAAATGAAAGATTTATTAGAAGAGGTTAAAATTGAATTTGATTTTTATAGTTATGTTCTAAAAAATATTGATCCTTTTAAAAATTTAGAAAATAGCTTATATAATAGGCTAAACAGAAACATTCAAAGAAAAATTATTCAATCTTTAACTTTTAATGATTTAGATTATTTAAAAAAGTTTTTTAAAGCATTTAATAAAAAGCGAATTTCAGAAATCTATATCGAGGATCAGGATATATTAACTCTTGCTATAAAGCTTAGCTCTTTAGAAATTTTTAAATTTTTAGCCCCTTATTTTAATTTAAGAAATAGTATTTATATTGAAAATGCTTTGAATTATTTTAAAAAAGAGATAGTTGAGGAACTTATAAAAGAAGGTATTGACTGTAATTCATATAATGAAGAGGGATTTACTCCTTTAATGATTCTTGCATCAAGTTGCTCTGATATTAAAAAAGAGGAGATTGCTATTTGGAAAGAGTTAGTTGTTATTTTATTGCAAAATGGGGCTCAAATAAATAAGAAATGTTTTTATTCTAAACTTTTAAATTGGACACCTATATATTGGACTATAAATTTTAAAAAACCAGAATTGGTAGAATTTCTGATAGATATGGGAGCTGAAATAAATATTAAGAAGCATGATTTAAGAATTAAAATAGGAAAAAATCAATACGATTTTACCGATGCTCCTCTAGAATATGCTATATTAATTGAAGATATTGAAATAATAAAACTTTTATTAAAAAGAGGAGCTTCAATATCTATTTTAAACTCCTCTTTAGTTCTTTATAGTGTAAATTTAAATAAGGATTTATGTAATTTAATACTTTCTGAAATTAGAGGTAAATTAAATTTTAGCAAAAGTAAGGTAGCTGAAAGAGGTACTCTTTTATATAATACTTTAATGAGATTAAAAAATCTTCCTATTATTGCAAAAGAACATTTGCAAGTTCTAGAAAAATTAATAGAAAACTTACATGAAGATACAAATTATGAACCAGAAGAATTTCCAGGAAAAAATTGTTTATTTTTAGCAGTTTCTACAAGATGTGCAGATGTTGTTGAACTTTTATTAAAAAATGGTGCTAGAGCAAGTACTAAAAACAGCTTTTTTAACCTTTACTATGAATCTATCTATTCAAAAAATTTAGAAATTGTCCTTTTGCTACTTAAATATGGAATTAGTCCTAGAAGTTCTTTAGGTAGAAAATATGACTATATCTTATTGCGGCTTGCTATTTCAGTTGGAAATAGAGACATAGTCATAGCTTTAATTGATAGTAAAAAATTAAAATTTAAAAAATCAGACCTGATTCTTGATGTTATTTTAAAATATGGCGTATTGGACTTAAGCGAAGTTTATGATAAAAATTTAATAGATCCTAAAATTGACTCAATAATTATTCAGTTAGTTACTAAGGTAGGAGGCTATGACAATTTAAGATTTTTACTTGAAAAATCCTACTCTCCATTTACCAAAAGTAGTAGTGAATTAACCTCGCTTGGACTAAATGACAGTAATTTCTTTAATTTTATGGAAGGTAAAAAATTTTCTGTTGATAAATTTTATGACTATTATAAAATTGAAAAAGATGAAAGTGCGCTAGATATAGCAATGAAAAAACAAGACTTAAAAGCTTTTTCAATAATTATGGAATTTTATAAAGAGGAAAATTTATCAAAAGATTTAAAAGAATTTATTGAAAATAATTACATGTTTGGAAAGAAGACTTTACTTGTTAATATTGAAAAAGAGTATTATGGTATTGTGAAGATTTTATTAAAATATAAGGAATTTCAATATTTATTACCAACCATTAATTATATAGATGAAGATAATAACAGTTTATTAGACTATTTATTAGAAGATGAAAGTAATCAGGATTTAGTAAGTTTATTAAAAGAGAAGGGCGCTTTCAGTTCAAGAGAGATTAAGGAAAGAATAAGAGTAGAACAGGAAGAGAACTCTCTAATAAACAATATAATAAAAGGAAATGAATCAAAAGTATTAGAAATTATAGAAAATGATAAGCTAGAAGTTATAAAAGCGGACGATAACAATATTACCCCTTTAACTACTTGTGTTATATATAATAGAGTAAATATATTAAAAATCATTATAAAAAGTTTAAAAGGGATAAATAAGTTAAGTAGTAACATAGATAGAGTTGATATAGAAAATAAAACAGCATTAAGTTATGCCATAGATTCTAGAAATTATGAAATAATTAAAATATTGTTAGAGAGTGGAGCTAATATAAATTTTAAATATTGTCGTAAATATTCTTATATTATAGATTTAGTTTTTGATAGAACTAAGGAAGCTCAAAATATTATTGACTTGCTTTATAAAAATAGATGTAAATTGAATGATAGTGACATTAAATTTGTATTCAAAGAAAAAGAAAAAATAAATCCTTATATTCTAAAAGTCTTCAAAGATGATATAAAAAATTATGGAAATTTGTATTCCAGGAGTTTAACTAGCCTCAAAAAATCTAATACAATTGATAAAATATTAATCGATAAAGAGACTCTGAAAATATTTAAAAACATGGTAAAAGAAAATTCAGATAGACTGCTTGTTGAGTTAAAAAAACCTTTTGAAGGAAAAAATTTTTCAGACAGTAGAGATATAGTAGGTTATAAGCCTAAATTTGGTGAAATAAGATTGATAAATAACACAAGTAGTGATAGAATTTTCTATTTTAAAAAGAAAAATTACTTAGTAATAATAGATATCTATTTAGATAAAAGAAAAAGAGTTCTACCTATTCATGTATATAGCAAAGCTTTTGAGAAATGCAAATTATATAAAAATATTATAAATAAAAATAAGATAGAAGAGTTTTTAAAATGTGTAGAGGTTTTAATTGCTAAAAGTGATTCTTAAAAATCTTTAAAATTTTTTAAATATATGTAAATCAAGAAAAATAGTTGTTTTAATGAGTGTTTCTTTCATTTTTAATATTTTTATTTTAGTTGTAATTTATTAATAAAAGTAAATTTAATAAAGATTTTAAAAAAAGAGGAAATAATGAAAAAAATTATATTAATCACTTTGGTAATTTCTTGTATAAGAAGCCTCAAAAATATTAATAATAAAATTAAAAACATAAATTCTGAGTTAGTTCAAGCTATACTAGAGAACGATGAAGATAAGTTTAAAGCATTAGCAAAAGAATGTTCAGATCTGAATTTTACCTACAACGGTAAAAATCTAGTAAGAATAGCATTAGATCAAGAGATAGTTAATTTAAGGATTGTCAAAACTTTGATAAAGAAAGAAGCTAAACTAAAAGAGGAAGATGTATAAAAAATATATAACTTATTTTTAGAAGATTTTAATGATTATCGAATAATAGATTTAATTAAAAATAAATATAGGTAAGAATAAATACCTCTTATTTTTGTTTTACATATCTAATAAAAAAAGGGTTGAAGAATTTATAGAAAAAGCTAATTTAGATCCTAGAAAAGTAAAAGATAAATATGAAATGAATTGCTTAATAATATCAATAATAGGTAAGAAAAAAGATACAGTTGAAATGTTGATTGATAAATATAAAGTTAATATTAATCATAAAGATAAATTCAATGTCCCCCCTTTAGTAGCTGATTGTTTTATAAATCATAAAGCAATTGCAGGGTTATCGATAAAAAAAAGGAGCAAATGTTAACGAAAAAAGAGACATAGGATGGATACTATTAATGATGGCTTCACAAAAAGGTTATAAAGGTTTATTAGAATTACTAATAGACAAGGGGGCTAATATTGATCATAGAGATAATAACGATTGGACAGCATTAAAATTAGCCTTACAAAATAAACATATTGAAACAGTAAAGATATTAATAAATGCAGGAGCAGATACTAATGATAAAGAAGATGGATGGCCGTTAATTTTAGCTGTCTAAAAGTAAATGAAGAGATGGTAAAGAGGTTACTAGAAGAAGACATTGACTATAGTAACGAAAGTAATAATGGTTTATTAATATACAAGACAACAAAGGATATAAAGCTTTAATGTATGGGTTAGAAAATAGTCATAAAGAAGTATTTAAATTACTAATCTCAAAAAGAAGCTAGTATTGATGATAAAGATATTGAGGGTTTTACGGCATTAATATATTCAGTAAGA
>JAEWOZ010000120.1 GCA_023399505.1 Fusobacteriota bacterium
GAATAGTAGAAGGCGGTAGGCAACAAGAGAATTTGAATAGAGAATTTATAATGTATGCTTCTAGCAGTTGCGATTATATTATAGTAGTGGGTTATTTAAATAAGAGAACAATAGAAGAAGCTTTATATCAAATTCAATATCCAAAAGGTAGAGTTTTTTACGCTAAAGATTTAGAAGAGGCAAAAAAAGAGCTAAACAGATATTTGGAACCTAATGATATAGTTCTATTTGAAAATGACCTACCAGATAATTATAATTAGTTTTAAATTTATTAAATGGTTTAATTTATTTAGAGTTCTATTTACGAAAATATTAAAGTTTTGTATAAAAGGCTTAATTAAATTAGCCTTTTTTTTTTGAAATTTTAGACTTTTTTAAGAGTTAATCTAAATTATATATTAAAAGAATAAAATTCTTTTAATTAAATATCCTTTCTAATATATGATAAAATACTTTAACTATATATATATTAAGAGAGGAGGAAAGAGACTATGAAAATGTCAACAACAATATCAAATTCAGATTTTAAAGATTATATAAAAAATAAATACTATTATGTAGATAAAACTTTATTAATAGAAGAACTATTTAATAAAGGTGATGAAGTTACCTTATTACCAAGGCCAAGAAGATTTGGTAAAACTTTAAATCTATCAATGTTAAAATACTATTTTGACATAAGTGAAGATATTAAAGATTTATTTAAAGGTTTAAAGATAGAGAAAAGTAACATATTTGAAAAATATCTTAACAAATACCCTACTATATTTTTAACTTTTAAGGATATTAAAGGTAATAGCTACAAAGAAGACTATACCAAGATAAAGCAGGTAATATCTGACTTGTATGAGAAACATGAGTATTTACTAACAAGTAATAAATTAAATGAGAGAGATAAAAAATATTTCAGTAATATTTTAAATGAAGAGGAAGTGGATTACTCAATCAGTTTGATGAGGTTGTCTAAATACTTATATAAATATTATGATAAAAAAGTAGTAGTGTTAATAGATGAATACGATACTCCTGTAAATAAAGAGCTAGATAATGAGCATTATAAAAATATAATTAATTTTCTTAGAGATATGATAAGTACAACTTTTAAGGGCAATGAATATTTATTTAAAGGGGTAATAACAGGAATACTAAGAATAGCTAAAGAGTCTATGTTCTCAGGAGCTAACAACATATTGGTAAGAACTATATTGGATAATGATTTTAGTAATAAATTTGGTTTTACAGAAGAAGAAGTTTTAGAGATTTTGAAATACTATGATATAAAAGACAAAATAGAGGAAGTAAGAGAATGGTACAACGGTTACGTATTTGGTAATAATATTATATACAATCCATTTTCTATTGTTAATTATGTGAAGAATAAAATTTTAGATCCATATTGGGTAAATTCAGGTAATACTCAATTAATACAAAACTTACTCGTTAATTCAGATTTATTTATAAAAGAAGATTTAGAAAAATTAATAAAAGGTAAGAAAATAAAAGCCGAAATAGAGACTAGTATAATATTTAATGAACTGGATAATAGTAAATATCTATGGAGCCTTTTATTGTTTAGCGGCTATTTAAAATGTACAAATATAAAAGAAAATATATATACATTGGAAATACCTAATAAAGAGATAAAAGAGTGTTATAGATCAATAATGAAGATGTTTTTAAATAAGTTTATTAAAAATCCATTGAAAATAGTATATGCTATAAAAGAAGGAAATATAGAGTTATTTAAAAAAGAGTTAGAGTGGATAATAATAAATATCTCAAGCAGCCAAGATCTTATATCAGAAAATTCTTATCATAATTTGCTAATAGGACTGTTAGCTTATTTATATGATGAGTACGAAGTAAAATCAAATAGAGAATCTGGGAATGGAAAATACGATTTGGCTATTATTCCATATGATAAAAAGAGATTAGCATATGTAATAGAAATTAAATTTGCAAAAAAAGAAGATAAATTAGAAAAATTAGCAGAAGAGGGAATTAAACAAATAGAAGAAAAAAAATATGTAACTGAATTATTAAGTAGAGGTATGAAGAATATATTAATGTTAGGTATTGCATTTCAAGGTAAAAATGTTTACATTGTTGATAAAAAGCTATAATAATGTGATATAGAATTATGGTTTTAATTTATTAATGAATGTTTTGCCAAATTTATCCGACAAAAAATGATATAAAATGCTTAAAATTGAGATATTGTGTATAGCTCTATTTATTAAGTACCTTTGTTATAAAATAATTTAAAGAATTAGTTAGGGAAAAAAATACAAATTATTCATGAGAGTGAATATATTAAAAAGACATAAAATGAACTTTAAAATCTAGAAGAAATTTCTAAGGATTTAAAAAGTAGAACATTTCATTATGATACAAAACAATAAAAAATAGTTTAAAAACTATTTTTTTTATTTTTTAATTATTTTTATTCTTGAATGATATAATGTAATAAATATTAAGAAAAAGAGGATAAAGATGAAATTAAGAATAGGTGTCTTTTTTGGAAGTAGATCTGTAGAACATGAAATTTCTGTTATTACAGCTCAGCAAGTTATGAAAGTGTTAGAAGAAAAGTATGATGTAATTCCTATATATATCTCAAAAGAAGGAAAATTTTACAGTGGAAAATTACTAAAAAATCTAGAGAATTTTAAGAACATTCCTAAATTATTGGATAAGTGTATCAATTTAAATTTTTCTTTGGATTCTTCTAGAAATTTTATTTATAGAAATTCTTTTAATATTTTCAGAAGAACAATACTTGAAAGAATAGACATAGCTTTTCCTATTTTACATGGAACTTTTGGAGAAGACGGAACTATTCAAGGAGTTTTTGAAATGATGAATATTCCTTATATTGGTTCCAATGTTTTATCTTCCTCTATAACAATGGATAAAATTTTTACAAAATTTACATTAAAAGCTAATAATTTTGATGTTTTACCTTTTCATCATTTTTATTCTAAAGAATTTTTTAATAATAAAGAAAAAATTATGAATGAGATTGAGGAAAAATTAACTCACCCTTTAATTGTGAAACCTTCTAACTTAGGTTCAAGTATTGGAATAGAAATAGCTAAGACAAAAAAGGAATTAGAACTTGCTATTGAAAGCGCCTCTTTCCTATCTCAGAAAATAATAGTAGAAAAATTTTTAGATAATATTACTGAATTAAATATATCTGTTATAGGTGATTACGAAAAACAAGAGTGCTCTTCAATAGAAAGATTAATTTCTAATTCAAAAATTCTTTCTTACAATGAAAAGTATAAAAACAATGAAGGTTTTGCAACTGCAGAGAGAGAACTTCCTGCACGAATTGATAAAGAACTAGAAAAGACTATACATCAACAAGCAAAAGAGTTATTTAAAATTTTCAATTGTAGTGGTCTTATAAGAATAGATTTCATGTTTGATAATAATGAACAAAAATTATATATAAATGAAATAAATCCTATACCCGGTTCATTAGCATTTTATTTATGGGAAAATAGTAATTTAAGTTTTGCAAAATTATTAGATAAATTAATAGAGATTTCATTTAAAAGAAAAAGAGAGCAAGAAAAAATAACTTCTTCTTTTAAAAGTAATATTTTAAATTTAGGTAATGGTATAAAAGGAATAAAGAAATAAATATTTAAAGTTGAACTAAATTTTTTTTTTTGATAGAATTTAGTATTAATTTTGAGGAGAAGATATGATTAAAAAAGAAGATGTTTTAAATGTAGCAAAATTATCAAGTTTTGAATTAAGTGAGAAAGATATTGAAAAATTTACTCAAGAATTAGGTAATATAGTTAACATTTTAGATAGACTAGTAAAGATAGACACCGAAGGAGTAGAGCCTATGTATAGCTCACTAGAAACAACTAATATTTTCAGAGAAGATTTACATAAAAAATATGAAAATAGCAAAGAATTAATAGAGCTTTCCGAGTATGTAGAAGATAATGTTATCGTCGTGCCAAAGGTGGTTGGATAATGAAATTATATAAATTAAAAGCTTTTGAATTAATTAATTTAATAAAAAGAAAAGAGATAAGTGTAAAAGAGGTAGTTGAAAGTTTTTTTGATAGAGTTAATAAAGTTGAAAGTAAGGTAGATGCTTTTTTACATCTCTATCAAGAAAGAGCTACTGAACAAGCTATAAAAGCTGATGAGAGAATAAAAAAAGGTGAGAAGATTAGAGCTTTGGAAGGGATTCCTATGGTCTTAAAAGACAATATTCTTTCTAAAGGCGATAAAACTACAGCAGCATCTAAAATGTTAGAAAACTATGTAGCACCTTACGATGCAACAGTAGTAGAAAAATTAAAAGAAGCTGGTTCTATAATAATAGGTAAAGCTACTTTAGATGAGTTCGCAATGGGATCTTCTGGTGAATATTCAGCTTTTAAATTAGCAAAAAACCCTTGGGATTTAACAAGAGTTCCAGGAGGTTCTAGTAGTGGAAGTACAGCTTGTGTAGCAGCTAATATGTCTCCTTTAGCACTAGGATCTGAAACAGGTGGAAGCGTAAGACAACCAGCAGCTTTTTGCGGTGTCGTTGGTCTAAAACCTAGTTATGGCAGAATTTCTAGATATGGTTTAATTACATTTGCATCATCTTTAGATCAAATAGCACCATTAGCTCAAGATGTTAGAGATATAGCTTTAACTATGAACGTTATAGCAGGTCATGATGAAAAGGAAACTACATCTGCAAAAGTTTCTGTACCTAATTATTTGGATTCATTAGATAAGGATATTAAAGGCATTAAAGTAGGAATTTTAAAAAAGGAACTTTTATCAGGAGCTGATAAAGAAATTTTAGATGAATATGAAAGGACATATAAAATATTAGAAGGATTAGGAGCGATAATTGAAGAAATTGAGATAAAAGATATTAACTACTCTATAGAAGTATATTTTACTATTAATCCTTCAGAGGTAAGTTCTAACTTGGCTCGTTTAGATGGTTTAAAGTATGGTTTGGCTCCAAAGGATCCAAAGACGCTTTCTGAAATTTACAACTATTCAAGAGCTAATGGTTTTGGACAAGAAGTAAAAAGAAGAATAATGATAGGTAACTTCGTTTTAAGTGCAGACCATTATGAATCATATTATATTAAAGCATGTAAGGTAAGAAACATTATAAAGCAATCATTTAATGATGTATTTAGAAAAGTAGATGTTGTACTAATGCCTACCACTCCTACTAAAGCTTTTAAGTTTGGAGAAAACACAAATGATCCTGTAAAAATGTACTTATCTGATATGTTTACTATTCCTGCTAACTTAACAGGTAATGCAGCTATTTCAGTACCAACAACTATTAAAAATGGATTACCTATTGGAATGCAATTTATAGCTAACAATTTTGAAGAAGCACTTCTTCTTAAAGTAGCACATGCTTTTGAAAGAGAAAGAGGCTCATTAGAAGAGCCAAATTTGTAGGAGGTTATTAAAATGTCATCAGTTTACGAAACGGTAGTTGGTTTAGAAATTCACGTTCAACTTTCTACAAAAAGCAAGCTTTTTTGCGCTTGTAGCACAATCTTTACA
>JAEWOZ010000139.1 GCA_023399505.1 Fusobacteriota bacterium
AAGATTTAATAAGATATTGCACAGAAGGTAATAAAGAAAAAGTATTGAAGTTATTAAATCAAGGGGCTGATGTTAACTTCAAAGATGAAAAAGGTAATACACCTTTATTTTCCGTATTTAATGATAAAAGAAGGAAAGAAGAGATAATAAGAAAAGAAAAGATAGCAAGATTATTAATAGAAAAGGGTGCGAAGTTTGATATAAAAGACTATAAAGGAAATAGTTTATTATTTACAGCTTTTTGGAGGGAAAATTGGAAATTAATGATGTTATTAATTGATAAAGGAGCAGACATTAATGAGAAAGATAATCAAGGTAATACACTTCTAAAAATAGCATTAGAAAATGGGCATGCTCAAATTGTAATAGATCTACTACAAAAAGGAGCAAATTGTGAAGAGAGCGATAAAGAAAAAATTAAGACCTTAATAGATAATAGGGATGATATTAATTTTATAGATGATGAAGGTAATTCATCACTAAATTTAGCTGTAATAGGAAATGAGGTTGAAATAGTAAGGAAGCTATTAGAAAAAGGAGCAGACATTAACTATAAAAACGCTTACGGCTATAGCCCTTTTATAGAAGCAGCTTGGAGAGGAAATAGAAAAATAGTAAATCTACTTTTAGATAAGGGAGCTGATATCAATGAAGAGGGATATAACGATAATAGCGCTCTCATAGAAGCATTGAATAACAGAAAAGAGAAAATGGCTAAACTATTAATAGATAGAGGAGCCGATATTAATGACGAAAGTGACTGTGGTCACACTGTTTTAATATGCTCTATAGAAAACAAATGTATAGAAATAGTAAAATTATTAATAGAAAAAGGAGTTAATATTAATCAAGTTGGAAGTTTCAAAGAGTTACCATTAATGTGTGCTTTGAGGAATAAAAATATAGAAATAGCTAATCTTTTAATAGAAAAAGGAGCAGATATTAATATGATAGATCATAAAGGCAGTTCAGCTCTATCGTATGCAATATCTGGAGGTTATACAGAACTAGCAATAAAATTGATAGAAAAAGGTGTGGATATAAAAAAGCAAGGGCCTGCAGCTTTAGTTGCAGCATCAGGAGAAGGTAATATATCTATTATTAGATTACTAATAGAAAACGGAGCAGATGTTAATAAAGAAGCTATTTACAAAGTAAACTCATATAATTCAAGTGAAGAAACACCATTATTTATTGCAGTGAAGAAAGGTCATCTAGAGGCAGTAAAGTTATTGATAGAAAGAGGAGCAGATACTAACAAGAAGAACAATGACAATACTGCATTAATATGTGCATGTCAAAGCTTAAATGGTAATGAGAATTACGAGCTCATATTAAAGTTATTAATAGAAAAAGGTGCCAATGTTAAAAAAGAAGATAGTTCAAATTTCACACTATTAATGTCTGCAGCAAAAAATGGTAATTTAGAACTAATAGAATTATTTTTAGAATTAGGAGCTGATATAAATGCAAAGAATAATGAGGGAGTTTCGTTGTTGATGCAAACAGTTATTTCAGGTGATAAAAAGCTAGCTGAATTTCTTATTTCAAAAGGAGCAAAAGTTAACGAAAAGGATAATTCTAATACCACAGCTTTAATGTATGCTTCAATGAATGGAAACCTGGAGTTAGTAAAGCTACTATTAGAATGTGGAGCAAATATAAACGAAAGAAATAATAATGGTTATACATCTTTAATGTATTCTATAACGAATGGAAACTTAGAAATATTAAATTTTTTACTAGAGAAGAATGCGAATGTTGATTATAGAGAGATGTATACTTCTTTATCTCGTACTGATATCTATAGTTCCATAGTAGAGGAAGACTATAATCCACTATATGTGGAGCAAAACTATAGTCCCTTATCTTACGTAGTATGCAAAGGATATTTAGAAATTTTAAAAGTTTTAATTGATAAGTTTGCAAATAAGTTTCCAAATTTGAATCCAGAGTTCGAATATTTTGAATATACATTGCTTACAACATCAATTTTATATGGAAATACTAAAATAACAGAATTTCTTATAGAAAAGGGCTTTAATATTAATAGAAGTTATTCCCTTAATCAAAACCCAAACTCACCTTTCTCAGTTGCATTAGAAAAAAAGAATTTAGAAATATTAAGATTGCTAATAGAAAAAGGCGTGAGCCTAACTAACTTAGATATGAGAGCTCTTATTAATTCAATGGCGCGGGATACAAGATTAGCTAGAGATCTTATAGATGAGGGGATAGTAATTTACATTAATGATCAAGAGGGTAAGTCATTACTGGTGTATATTAGCGAAAAAATAAAAAGTTGTAAAGAGAAAAATAAAAAAGATAAATATATAGAAATAGCATACATGGCAATAAGAAAAATAGCAGAAGATTATATACATTTATTTATATCAATGAATAAATGTTCTAATACAACTCAAGAAGCAAAAGACGAAGTAAATAGTCAAATTAATATGTTGTATTCTTTACAAAAATTACCTACAGAACTGTTTATAGAAATTATTACAAGATCTTAACTACAAGAAATATAAAAATAGGAGAAAGAATGATAAAAATAATATTAATTTTAATAATAAGTTGTAGTAAAAGTATCAATGAATTTAGAAATATAAATAAAGGAATAAATGAAGACTTAATTAAGTATTGTAAAGAGGGAAATAGAGAAAAAATAATAGAGCTGTTAGACAATAATGCAGATATTAACTTTAAAGATGAAGAAGGCAATACACCTTTATTTTCCTTATTTAATGATGAAAGAGAGAAGGAAGAGATAATAAGAAGAAAAGAGATAATAAAGTTATTAATAGAAAGAGGGGTTGATATTAATGCAATGGGTAGTAATAAATTTTCACCTTTATCTCAAGCTATAATTTTAGGCTGGAAAAATATAGTTGAGCTTCTATTAGAGAAGGGTGCAGATATTGAAATTAAAGACAATGAAGGCAAGACACCTCTATTTCATGCTGTATCTAAATATGAAAATAAATATGAAAATAAAATAGCAAGATTATTAATTGAGAAAGGAGCTGATATTAATACGAAATGTAATAAAGGAAATAGTTTATTATTTACAGCTTTCTTGAGAAGAAACTGGAAGTTAATAATGCTGTTAATAGAAAAAGGAGCTAATATTAATGAAAGGGATAATGAAGGTAATACACTTTTAAAAAAGTCATTAGAAGATGGATATGCTCAAATTCTTATAAATCTATTAAAAAAAGGTGCCCACTATGAAGAAAATGATAAAGAAAAAATTGAGTTATTGATAAAAAATAGAACTGATATTAATTTTGTAGATGATGAAGGCAATTCATCATTAAATTTAGCTGCAAAAAAAAGTGAATTTGAAATAGCAAAATTATTAATAGAAAAAGGAGCTGATATTAAACATAAAGATTCTAATGGTTATAGTCCCTTTGTAGCAGCGGCATGGAATGGAGACAATAAGATAGTAAATTTATTGCTGGGCAAAGGAGCGGATATTAATGAAAAGGGATATTACAATAACAGTGCACTTATAGAAGCTCTGAATAATGGAATAGAAAAAACGGCTAAAATATTAATAGAAAGAGGAGCTGACATTAACGATGCAGATGAAAATGGTGATACTGTTTTGATATGTGCGATAGAAAACAAATTTACAGAGATAGTTAAAATATTAATAGAAAAAGGAGTTAATATTAATGAAAAGGACCATCGCAATAACAATGCAATTATAAGAGCTCTGTATACTAAAAGAGAAAAAATAGCCAGATTATTAATAGATAGAGTAGCTAATATTAATGAAAATAGTGATGAATATAATAATATTTTTTTAACTGCAGCTATAAGAAGTGGTTGTATAGAAACAGCTAAGATAATCATAGAAAAAGTAGATGATATTAATAAAGTCGGAGCTGGGGCATTAATTTGTGCTTTAAATAATAGGCATATAGATTTAGCAAATCTGCTAATAGAAAAAGGTGCAGATATTAATATTATAGAAGCTGAACGTATGTCAGCTTTATCATGTGCTATAGATGAAAGTTATGTAGAACTGGCAATAAAATTTTTAGAAAAAGGTGTAGATATAGAAAAGCAGGGTCCTTTAGCTTTATTAGCGGCATCAGGAAGAGGTAATATAACTATTATGAAGTTACTAATAGAAAAAGGTTTAGATGTTAATAAAGAGGCTTTTTATTTTCATAAATCTGTAGAATCATTTTATAAAGAAAAACCTTTGCTTATGGCAACGAAGAATGGACATCTAGAGGCAGTCAAATTGCTGATAGAAAGAGGAGCAAAGTTGAATGAGAAAAATAACTTTAATGATACTGCATTAATATGTGCATGTCAGAGCTTAAATGGTAATGTAGATTATGAACTTATAGTAAAGTTGTTAATAGAAAATGGAGCAGAGATTGACTATGTAGGTCGCGAATGTTGTACAGCTTTATCGCGCACCACAGAGAGAAATATTGACAGCAAAAGTGTAGTTGAGATGTTATTAGATGCCGGAGCCAGCATAAATCATAAACAATGGTACGGTGATACGCCTTTAATAAATGCATCAATAAACAATAACTTAGAAATAGTAAAAGTGTTAATAAAAAGAGGAGCTAATATTGATGAAGCTGGTCAATTTGGACATACACCTTTAATATGGGCAATAAGAAATAAAAATCTAGAGGTAATGACAGCTTTAATTGAAGGAGGAGCAAATATTAATTATAAAAATAATGGAACACCGATATTATTTGAAATGATTGAAAGTGAATATATGGAAGCAGTAAAATTGTTAATAGAAAAAGGTGCTGATATTTATGAAAAAGACAATTATAGTAGAACAGTATTAATGAATATTAGCCAAAAGATAAAAAGTTGTAAAGAGAAGAATAAAAAAGATAAATACATAGAAATAGCATACCTTATAGTTGAAAGAATGGCAGAAGATTATATACATTTATTTATATCAATGAATAAAGATTCTAGTACACCACAAGAGGCAAAAGACGAAATAAATAATCACATTAATATGTTGTATTCTTTACAAAATTTACCTACAGAATTATTTATAGAAATCATTACAAGATTTTAATGATTTAATTATAAGAGACAAGAAAATTAAATTTAGGAGAAAGAATGATAAAAATAATATTAATGATAATAGCATTAGGTTGCGCTAAAAATATTAATGAATTAAAAAATACAAATAAAGGAATAAATGAAGATAATCTAATTAGATACTGTAGGGAGGGTAAGATAGAAAAAGCATTAACTTTATTAAACGAAAATCCTAATGTTAATGTCAATTTTAAAGATAAAAATGGTAACACAGCTTTATCTTACGCATTTTACAATGTAAATTCATATGATAGAGAAAACTTAGATGACGTTAAGAAAATATTAAAACTACTTATAGAAAGAGGGGCAGACGTTAATTTAAAAAATTCAGAAGATGATAGCCCTTTATTTGTAGCTATTAACGTTGGAGCTAGTTTTTATCTTTATGCAGATATAGTAAAGCTTTGTGTAGATATTATAGAACTTCTTTTAGAGTATGGAGCTGATGTTAATTTAAAAAATAAAGACGGGTACATTCCTTTTAGATGTGTTTTAAATTTGGATAGGAATACTAAAATGGCAAAAGCGTTATTAAAAGGTTATAAATTGAATTTTAAGGATGACCAAGGCTTTACTTTATTAATGCACTCCGTTTTTGAAAATAATAAGAAAATGATGAAAATTTTAGTAGAAAGAGGGGAAAATATAGATGAGAAGGATAGTAGTGGAAAAACAGCTTTAATGTATGCTGTTGACAATGAGAATCTAGATATAGCAACTATGCTTTTAAATTTAGGAGCTCAATTTGAAGATGAGTATAAGGAAAAACTAAATGAATTAGTAGATAAAATAACAGATATTAACTTTAAAGACAAAAAAGGAAATACAAATCTAATTTTATTTTCACAAAAAGGTGAACTTTAAGCAGTAAAGCTATTGATAGAGAAAGCAGCTAATATTAATGGTAAGAATGACGATAAAGAGACAGCATTAATACACGCATCTAGGAATAGCTATAAGGAAATAGCAAGGATGCTAGTAGAAAAGGGAGCCGACATAAATGTTATAAGTGATTACAACGAGTCGGCCCTTATATGTGCATCAGAAGCAGACGACATACATACAGTAAAGCTTTTAATAGAAGAAGGAGCCGATATTAAAAAGCAGGGAAATGGAGCTTTGATAAAAGCATCAGAAAATGGAAATATAGACATTATTAATTTATTAATAGAAAAAGAAGTAGATATTAATAAAGGATATGAAGATAATACAGCTCTAATAAGTGCATCGAAAAATGGGCATCTAGATGCTGTAAAGTTATTGTTGGAAAAAGGAGCAAATATCAATGAGAAGGGACCTAATAGTAGTAGTGTTCTTATAGCAGCTTTAAAGAATAAAGAAGAAAAAGTAGCTAACCTATTAATAAAAGAAGGAGCTTTTATTCATGATAAAGATATTACTTTTGGCGCTACAGCATTAATGATTGCTTTAAAAAATAATTGTTTAGATATAGCAAAACTACTAATAGAAGAGGGAGTTAATATTAATGAAAAGGATAATCGTTATGCTACAGCATTAATGTATGCTCTAAAAAATAACCATATAGAAATAGCAAAGCTTTTAATAGAAAAAGGAGCTGATATTAACACTATAGATAAATCTAATAATTCGGCCCTCATGTATGCCGTGGAAAAAGAGGAAGTGGATATATTAAAATTATTAATAGAAAAAGGATTATATATGGGAATGCAAGGTAATGATGCTTTTATCAAAGCATCAGAAAATGGAAATATAGACATTATTAATTTACTAATAGAAAATGTAGATGTTAATTCTATAGGTACGCAAGGTAATACAGCTTTAATAATTGCAGCGTCATATGGACATCTAGATGCTGTAAAGTTATTGTTGGAAAAAGGAGCAAATATCAATGAGAAGGGACCTAATAGTAGTAGTGCTCTTATAGCGGCTTTAAAGAATAAAGAAGAAAGAATAGCTAACCTATTAATAAAAGAAGGAGCTTTTATTCATGATAAAGATATTATTTTTGGTGCTACATCATTAATGATAGCCTCCCAGAATGGTCATGTAGAAATAGCAAAGCTTTTAATAGAAAAAGGCGCAAGTATAGATGATAAGAATAAAAATGGTTCTACAGCATTAATGCTAGGATCTGAAAATGGAAATTTAGAAATAGTAAAGCTTTTAATAGAAAAAAGAGCTAATGTTAATGTAACCGATGGGTATAATAAAACTGCATTGATAAAGGTTTTTGAAAAATTTTATAATAATTTTGATATTAATAAAAATTATGTAACGATAGTTAAACTATTATTGGATAATGGAGCTAATGTTGAAGAAATAGATTTTCGCGGGTATAATGCACCAATGTTTATAATTAAAAGAATTGAAAGTCTTTCAACTTCTGAAAATACAAATGAAAAAATTGAAGAATTTAAAGGTTACTATATTGAATTATTAAGGATGTTACTAAAAAAAGAGATAAATGCTGGTCATAAATACAACGAAAGTATCATATCATCCTTAAATTATTTATTTTTGAATGAAAATATTGAGATAATCAAGGAAATAGTGAATGTAGGTAATAACATTTATAAAAAAGATGTAAGCAATAAAACGGTAATGTTGTATTTTGGTGAAAAGATAAGAAGTTGTAAAGATAAATTTATAAAGGATGAATATATAGAAATAGCCTACATGATAATAAAAAAAATGGCAGAAGATTATATACAATTATTTATATCTTTAAATAAAAATTCTAATACATCGCAAAAGACTAAAGATGAAGTAAATAATCATATTAATATGTTATATTCTTTACAGAAGTTACCTATAGAATTATTTGTAGAAATTATTACAAGATTTTAATTATAAGAAATAGGAGAAAGAATGATAAAAATAATATTGATAATGATAGCATTAAGTTGCTCTAAAGGTATTAATGAATTAAGAAATATAAATAAAGGAATTATTGAAGACTTAATAAGGTATTATAAAAACAAAGATCAAGAAAAGGTGTTAGAGTTACTCAAAAATAATGCTGATGTTAATTTTAAAGATATAGAAGGCAACACAGCATTATTTTATGCTATATGTTGTGGTTGGGAAGAGGGCATGAAAATATTAGTAGAGTATGGGGCTGATGTTAATATAAAAAATAATTATGGTGTAGACCCATTATTTTGCGCTTTATATTGTTCTTCTTTAACTAATAGAGCTAAGATAATGGAAAAACTTATAGAATATGGAGCAAATTTTAACGCTAAACGTGATGATGGCCATAATCTTTTAGTAAGCGCAGCTTGTAGAGGAGAGATAAAAGTTATTAAATTACTTCTAAATAAAGGAGCAAACGTTAATTATAAAACTAATGGTTATTCAGCGTTAATAGAGGGAATTAAACATAAAAACTTGAAAATAATAGATATATTATTAAAAGTAGGGGCAGAATGTGGAGATGAAGAAAGAGAAAAGATAAACCAATTAATAAAAGAAAAAAATGATATAAATTTTGTAAACGAAAAAGGCGAAACAGCTTTATTAATAGCATCTTCAAATGGAGAATTAAAACTAGCAAAATCTTTGATAGAGAGAGGCGCAAATGTAAATGTTAAAGATATGGAAGGAAAAAGTCCATTTACTAGAGCTGTATTACATGGAAGTAGAAAGACTGTAAAATTATTGCTAGATAATGGAGCAGATATAAGCGAAAGGATAAATAACAATAGCGCACTATTTATAGCATTAGATAAAAGAAATTTTAAATTAGCAAAGCTTTTGATAGAATATGGCGCGAATATTGAAGAAAGAAGCAATTTATATAGAAAAACAGTGTTAATGTATGCTACAGAGAAAAATTGTATAGAAATAGTAAAAATGTTAATGAAAATTAACTCTGATGCTAATAACACAAATGATTTACATGAAGCTTTAAATTGCGCGGCAACGCTCGGGAATTTAGAGATAATGAAATTGTTATGGGAAAAGTTAGGTGATTTTAAAAAATATGGAGAAGAGGCATTGCTAGCTTCATCTTTTATGGGATATATAGATATTGTTAAGTGGCTAATAGAAGAAGGAACAGACCCTAATATTGAAATCAATATTAGAAATTTCAACTATTCTAATATAACACCTCAAAATTCAGAGCCTTTTAGCATAACACCTTTAATAGTTGTTGCTAAAAAAAGTCATACTTTAGAGACAGGAAAGTTTTTAATAGAAAAAGGTGCCGACATTAATAGGAAGAATAGCTTAAATTTTACACCTTTAATGTCTGCGTCGAAAAATGGTAACCTAGAGTTAGTAAAATTACTTTTGAAATTAGATGTAGATATTAATTCAAAAGATAATTATGGCAAAACTGCAATTTTCTATGCTATAACAAATAAACATACAGAGATAGCAAAAATACTTTTAGAAAAAAATATTAATGTTAATGAAAAAAATATGGAAGGAATTACATTATTAATTCAAGCTGCTACTATAGGAGACAGAGAAATAGTTGAATCTTTAATCTGTAAAGGGGCAGATATTAGTAATAAAGATAATAGCGGTATGACAGCTTTGATGCATGCTTCAACAAAGGGCCATTTAGAGGTAGTAAAATTACTTGTAGAACATAGGGCAGATATTAATGAAAAAAGTAGAGCTTTGTCTACAGCAATTATGTATTCTATATCAATGGGGCATTTAGAAACAGTGAATTTTTTATTAGAAAGAGGCGCAAATCTTACCTCTATGGATAAGTACTATGGTGAAAATGTTTTATTTTATGTTGTAAATAAAGGATACTTAGAAATTCTAAAAATTTTGTTAAATAAATTCAAAGAATTAAATTTAGATCTTAAAAATACGGAAGGCGATACTTTACTTTTACTAGCAGTTTTAAAAGGTAACACAAAAATAGTAGAATTGTTAATAGAAAAAGGTTCAAATATTAATTACAAAAATTCGAGGAAAAAAAGGAGTGTTTTTTCGCTCTCTTTAGAAAAGAAAAATTTAGAAATAATAAGCCTGTTAGTGGAGAAAAATATAAATATAAGCGAAGAAGATGTGAGCGCTCTTATTAATTTAATGGAGCAAGATGAAAAATTAACTAAGAATTTAATAGGTAAAGGAATAGATATTTATAATAAAGATAAAAATGGTAAATCTTTATTAATGTATTTAAGTGAAAAAATAAAAAATTATGACGAATGGCATAAAAAAGATATATGTATAAAAATGGCATATGTGATAATAAAAAAGATGACAGATGATTATATAAAATTATTCGTATCTTTAAATAAAAGCTCTAATATACTACAAGAGTCAAAAGCCGAAATGAGTAATCATATTAATCTTTTATATTCATTACAAAGATTACCTAAAGAGTTGTTTATGGAGGTTATCAAGCAGTTTTAATAATCTAATTACAATTAAAAATTAAAATAGGAGAGAGAATGATAAAAATAATATTAACTATATTAGCACTAAGCTGTTCTAAAAGCATTAATGCACTAAGCTGTTCTAAAAGCATTAATGAATTAAAAAATATAAATAAAGATATAAATGAAGATTTAATTACATATTGTAAAGAAGGAAATGAAGAAAAAGTATTGGAGTTATTAAATAAAGGAGCTGATGCTAATTTTAAAGATGAAGAAGGTAGCACACCTTTATCTTCAGTATTTTATGATGAGAGAGAGAAGGAAAATATAATAAGAAGAGAAGAGATAATAAAATTATTAATAGAAAGAGGTGCTGATATTAATAATATAGAAAATGAAGGCCTCACAGTTTTATTTTGGACTATAATTTTAGGATGGGAAGATATAGTAACATTCTTGATAGAAAAAGGCGCAAATATTGAAATTGAAGACAGTGAAGGCAAAACACCTCTATTTCATGCTATATCCGAGAATAGAAACAAAATAGCTAAGTTGTTAATAGAAAAAGGCGCAAATATTGAAGTTAAAGATAATGAAGGAAATCATCTTTTATTTACAGCATTTTGGAGTAAAAATTGGAAAATGCTAATGTTATTAATTGATAAAGGTGTTGATATTGATGAGAAGGATAATGAAGGTAATACACTTTTAAGAAAAGCATTAGAAGATGGGCATACTCAAATTGTTATAAATCTACTAAAAAAAGGAGCTTATTGCGAAGAGAGTGATAGAGAAAAGATTAAAATTTTAATAGATAATAGGAATAATGTTGATTTTATAGATGATGAAGGCAATTCATCATTAAATTTAGCTGTAAGGGAAAATGAATTTGAAATAGTAAAAATATTATTAGAAAAAGGGGCAGATATTAACCATAAAAGCCCTTATGGATATAGCTCATTTATAGTAGCAGCCTTGGAAGGAAATAGAAAGATAGTAAAGTTATTGTTGGATAAGGGAGCTGATATTAATGAAAAAGGTAGTAATGATAATAGTGCTTTTATAGAAGCATTAAATAATAGGAAAGGAGAAAAAATGGCTAAGTTGTTAATAGATAGAGGAGCTGATATTAACGATAAAAGTTCGTATGGTGACACTGTTTTAATATGTGCTATAGAAAATGACCATATAGAAATAGCTAAGGAATTGATAGAAAGAGGAGCTGATATTAATAAAATAGGTAGACTTAAAGAGACGGCATTAATGTGCACTTTGAGGAAAAAATATATAGAATTAGCAAACCTATTAATAGAAAAAGGAGCAGATATTAATATTACAGATGATGAAGGAAATTCTGCCTTATCATATGCTATATCTGAAGATTATACAGAACTTGCAATAAAATTCTTAGAGAAAGGTATAGATATAGAAAAGCAGGGGAATGTAGCTTTAGTAGTAGCATCAGGAAAAGGTAATATACATATTATGAAGTTACTAATAGAAAAAGGTGTAGATGTTAATAAAAAAGCTATGTACAAAGTAGGCTTATATGATTCTAAGGAAGAAATACCTTTGTTTATTGCAGCAAAGAATGGGCATCTAGAGGCAATTAAGCTACTGATAGAAAGAGGAGCAGAGGTTAACAAGAAAAATAACTATAACGATACTGCGTTAATATCTACATGCCAAAGCTTAAATAGTAATGAGGACTATGAACTTATAGTAAAGTTTTTAATAGAAAATGGAGCAGATATTGACTATGCAGGCGGTTCAGGTTGTACAGCTTTAGCACGTACTACAGAGAGAGATATTATCAATAAAAATGTAGTTGAGATGTTATTAGATGCTGGAGCCAACATAAATCACAAACAATGGTATGGTAATACCCCTTTAATAAATGCATCAATAAAAAATAACTTAGAAATAGTAAAAATGTTAATAGAAAGAGGAGCTAATATTGATGAAGCTGGTCAATTTGAACATACACCTTTAATGTGGGCAATTAAAAAAAAGAATCCAGAAGTAATGGAAGCTTTAGTTGAAGGAGGAGCAAATATTAATTATAAACATGGGAGCACTCCAATATTATTTGAAGCAATCGAAAGTAAATGGATAGAAGCAGTAAAGCTATTAGTAGAAAAAGGAGCAAATCTAAATGCTACAAATCATTCAACAGAAAATGCATTAATATTCATTATTCGTAAAATGAAAAAATCTATGACAAGTAAAAGCAAGAAAAATAAACCTTCTCCTAAAAAGAAAGTTGAAGTTAAAGAAGTTGAAGAATCAGAAAATTATTATATAGATGTAATAAGATTATTAATAAAAAAAGGTATTAATATTAATTATAAAGACCAAAGTGGGCTATCATGTTTATATTACGCACTTGTAAATGAAGATGCTGAAGTGATTGAGGAATTAGTAAAAGGTGGAATAAACATTTACGAAAGAGATAAATATAATCAAAAAACAGTTTTAATGTATATTAGTGAAAAGATAAAAGAGTGTGATGATATAACTAAAAAAAATAGATACGTAAAAATAGCATATCTTATAGTCAAGAGAGTGGCAGAGGATTATATACAATTATTTATATCAATGAATAAAAATTCTAATACATCGCAAGAGGCTAAAGATGAAGTAAATAATCATATTAATATGCTATATTCTTTACAAAATTTACCTACAGAATTATTTATAGAGATTATTACAAGATTTTAACTACAAGAAATGTAAAAAATAGGAGAAAGAATGATAAAAATAATATTGATGCTAATAGCATTAAGTTGTAGTAAAAGTATTAGTATTAATGAATTAAGAAATATAAATAAAGGAATAAATGAAGATTTAATTAAATATTGTGAAGAGGGAAATAAAGAAAAAATAATAGAGCTGTTAAATAGGGGAGCTAATGTTAATTTTAAAGACGAAGAAGGTAACACACCTTTATCTTCAGTATTTAATGATAAAAGAGAGAATGAAGATATAATAAGAAGAGAAGAGATAATAAAGTTACTAATAAAAAGAGGAGCAAATGTTGAAGATGTTGGTCAATTCAAATATACTCCACTAAGACTAGCTATAAAAAATAAGAATTTTGAAATATTAAAGATTTTAATAGAAGAAGGAGCTAATGTCAATTATAATAATGATGGAACACCAATATTATTTGAAGCAATAGAAAATAAATATATAGAAGGGTTGAAATTATTGCTAGAAAAAGGAGCATACGTTAATAGCATAAATCATCTAACAGAAAATGCACTAATGTTCATTATTAAAAAATTGAAAGAAAATAAAAGTATTATAGATGAAAGTACGGTAGAGATAGTAAAAATTTTAATAGAAAAAGGAATAAACATATACTATAAAAATCAGAGTGGCAACACTGCTTTAACTTATTCAGTAGTGAATGAACAGTTAGATATTTTAAAAATATTAATAGAATACCAAGCTAATCCGAATGAAGTTAACAACTTTGGGTATACACCTTTTATATATGCAATAAGTTCTGGAAATCTTGAGATAATTAAAACTTTAATAAGAGGAAGAGCCAATGCTAATATAAGTAGAGAAATTTACCTTTATCACGCTACGAATGCAACTCCTGAAATAATAAAAGAATTAGGTGATGTAGAAAAAGGTATAAATGAAGATCTAATAAGATATTGTAGAGAAGGTAAGAAGAAAGAAGCATTGTATTTATTGACTGAAAATCCTAATATTAATGTTAATTTTAAAGATAAAAATGGCAATACTGCTTTATATTACGCATTCGAGAAAAATGAAAAGCCAGATATTTCAGGAGAACTAGTTAACACTAAAATAATTTTAAGATCATTGCTAGAAAGAATGGAGGACATTAATCTAAAAGATTCAAAAGGCTGTAGCCCTTTATTTAGAGCTATCGATTTTGAATATGTAGATATAGTAGAGTTTCTTTTGAAAAAAGGAGCTGATGTTATTTTGGAAAATGAATATGGGTTTATTCCTTTTAGGCATGCTTTAAATTCTAAGAGAAATAATAAAATAGCTAAAGTATTATTAAAGGCTTATAAACAGAATTTTAAGGACAGACAAGGTTATACTTTATTAATGCATTCTGTTTTTGAAAATAATAAAAAAATGGTCAAGAATTTAGTAGAAAGAGAAGAAAACATAGATGAGAAGGATAATAATGGAAAAACAGCTTTAATGCATGCCATCGATAATGAGAATTTGGATATAGTAAATATGCTTTTAAATTTAGGATCTTTATGTGAAGGTGAGTATAAAGAAAAACTAAATAGATTAATAGATAAAATGACAGATATTTATTTTAAAGATGAAATAGGCAATGGAAATCTAATTTTATTAGCAGAAAAGGGCGAACTTGAAGCAGTAAAGCTATTATTAGAAAAAGGTGCTGATATCAATTATAGAAATAGTAGAGGAATTAGTGCACTTTCGAACGCTGTATGTTACGGTCATGCAGAAATAACAAAAATTTTGTTGGAGAGAGGAGCTAATATCAAAGATAAAGGATATAATTACGAAAATTTGCTTATAGAATCTCTGAATCGAGGATATCAAGAAATAGCTAAATTATTTATAGGTTATGGAGCCGATATACATGCAAAATGCAAATATGGTTTTACAGCTTTGATATATGCTTTGAAAAATAATTGTATAGATATAGCAGAAGAACTTATAGAAAAAGGAGCTGATGTTAATGCAGCTAACGATCATTATGATAACTCTCTGAGCCATGCATTAGAGAGCAGAAATTTAGAGATGATAAAACTAATAGTAGGGAGAGGCTTTGATCTACTAAATTATGGTAGAAATGCACTATCAAATATAAGTAAAAAGATAGAAAGATTTGAAGATGATGATATAAAAGAATATACAGAAATGGTATATATTATAATAATAAAAATGGTAGATAATTATATTCAATTATTCATGTCTATGAACGAAAATCCTAATACAACTCAAGAGGAAAAAGATGAAGTAAATAATCAAATTAATATATTGTATTCTTTACGAAATTTACCTGCAGAATTAATTATAAAAATTATTGCAAAACTTTAATAACTTAATTATAAATGAAAATGAGATAGGAGAAATAATGATAAAAATAATATTAGTAATAATAGCATTAAGTTGCTCTAAAAGCATTAACGAATTAAAAAATATAAATAAAGGAATAAATGAAGATTTAATTAAATGTTGTGAAGAAGGAGATAAAGAAAAGACAATAGAGTTATTAAATAAAGGAGCTGATGTAAATTTCAAAGATGAAGAAGGCAATACAGCTTTAATACTTGCCTCTAAATACGGCTATAATGATATAGCAAAATTATTGCTAGAAAAAGGTGCTGACGTTAATGTTAAAAATGAAGAAGGTCACACAGCATTTATAAAAGCTTCTTGGTATAATCATGTAAAAACAGTAGAGTTGCTATTAGACAATGGCGCTAATATTGATGATAAGGGCTATAATAATAATACAGCTTTTATAGAATCTCTAAATAAAAGAAAAGATACAATTGCACAAATATTGATAGGGAGAGGCGCTAATATAAATGACATAGAAAGATGTGGAGATAGTGCATTAATAATAGCTATAGATAATAACCATTTGAAAGTAGCACAGATGTTAATAGAAAAAGGTGCAGAAATTAATATTAAAAGGCCCTCTTCTAAAAAGGGAGAAAAGAATAAGATAAAACACAAAAGCGCTTTAGTGGAAGCAGCAAAAAGAGGCAATGCTGATATAATAAAAATCTTATTTGGGAAAAGGTCTAATATTAATGAATATATTAACAAAGCGTTTTTAAAAGCTTCAAAATACGGTCACTTAGAAGTTGTAAAATTTCTTTTTGAAAAAATAGGCAACGTTAACTTTAAAGAGGCTAAATCACACACGCCTTTGCATTTGGCTATACTTCAAGGACATATAGAAGTACTAAAATTTCTTATAGAAAAAGGAGCTGATTTTGATAAATCAAGTCTATGTGGAGGCGACTACTTAATATATGCATCAAGTATTGGCAATTCAGAATTAGTAAAAATACTTTTAGATCAAAATATTGATATCAATTATATAAACAAAGAAGGTTATAGTGCATTAATATATGCTTCAATAAGGAACCATACTGAAGTAGCAAAGTTATTAATAGCAAAAGATGCTAATCCTAACTATATACATAACTTATATCTTAATTATAAATATATAGAAAGTAAAAGTGCTTTAATTTATGCTTCAAATAACAGAAATGCAGAGCTAGTAAAACTACTTATACAAGCCGGGGCTGATATAAATTATGTATCTTCTAGAACTCTTACGGCACTTTTTGATTCTTTGAATATAGGTAATATAGATATTGCAAAAATACTCATAGAAGCAGGGGCAGATATTAATATCAGAGATTCGGATGGAAATGATGCTCTACTATTAGCTTCTAATAAAGGAATAGGCAACGTAAATATTAAATATATAAGACCTTCTACAATATCACCAGAAGGGTATATAGAAATAGTAAGACTATTAATAAAAAGAGGAGCAAATATCAACTCTGTAAATAGAAATGGTGAAAGTTCTCTTTGCCTTGCTTTAAAAGACAAAAATATAGAATTGGTTAGAATATTGATAGAAGCAGGGGCAGATGTTAATTATGAAAATAAAAAATATAATTCAAATCCATTTTATTCATATAACCCTCTAATGATTGCAATAGATCAACAACAATTGGAAATCATTAATATTTTATTAGATGCAGGAGCAAAATTATGTTTTAAGGATAAGCAAGATAGTATAGTAACAACAGCACTTATTCATGCTTCTAGAAGAAAATTCAAAGAGGTAGTAAATTTGTTATTGAATAGAGGGGCAAATATTAATGAGATAAATGAATATGATAATACGGCATTAACTGAATCACTGGAATATAAAAGTATAGATATATCAAAAATGCTTATAGAAAAAGGTATTAATACTTACATTAAGGAATTATTAATTGCACTTCAAGAAGTAAAAAATTTTAAGAAAAGTAATGATAAAAAGTCATTTGATAAATATATGAAGCTAATTTATATGATAATTAAAAAAACAAAATATGATTATATTAAATTGTTTATGTCGATGAGCAAAAACAATATTAATAGTGAAAACAACATCGAAAAATTAAAGGAATATATAAATTTGCTAAATTTTCTAATGAAATTACCTAAAGAAATATTTATTGAGATCATTGATAAAATTTGATTCATTATTAAAGCTTTGAAAAACTTATAAATCCTTTATCATTAAAATTTTATTGATAAAGTTATTAAAAAATAATAAGTTAAATTAAGTGACTAAGGATTTTTAAAGACATTTTAATATGGTAATGAAAAAATTATTCTAAAGATAAGACTTAAAGATAGAGATTTTTAAATTGATCAGTTTTATAATTTTCTAAATATAACGTAAAAATCTATATATTTCTCTTTAGGAAAAATTTAAAGAATTAAAAATAATATAGGAGCAAAATTATGATAAAAATAATATTAATGGTAGTGGCACTAAGTTGTTCTAAAAATATTAAAGAATTAAGAAATATAAATAAAGGAATAGATGAAGATTTAATAAGATGTTGTGAAGAGGGAGATAAAGAAAAAGTATTGGAGTTATTAAATAAGGGAGCTGATGTTAATTTTAAAGATGAAGAAGGTAAAACACCTCTATCTTCTTTATTTAAATATGAATATGAAAGAGAGAAGGAAGATATAAAAAGAAGAGAAGAGATAATAAAACTGTTAATAGAAAAGGAAGCTGACATAAATAATATAGATAATGAAGGTCTTACAATTTTATTTTGGACTATAATTTTAGGATGGGAAGATATAGGAATATTCCTAATAGAAAGAGGAGCAAATATTGAAATTAAAGACGGTGAAGGTAAGACCCCTTTATTTCATGCCATATCCGAGAATAAAAATAGGATAGCTAGATTTTTAATAGAAAAAGGAGCAAAGATTAATGTAAAAGATAATGAAGGAAATAACTTATTATTTACAGCTTTCTGGAATAAAAACTGGAAAATGCTTATGTTATTGATTGATAATGGTATTGATATTGATGAGAAGGACAATGTATGTAATACAATTTTAACAAAAGCATTAGAAAATGGATATGCCCAAATTGTAATAAATTTACTAAAAAAAGGTGCTTCTTGTAATGAAAGCGATAGAGAAAAAATTAAAATTTTGATAGATAATAGAACTAATATTAATTTTATAGATGAGGGAGGTAATTCATCATTAAATTTAGCTATAAGCGAAAATGAAATGGAAATAGTAAAGCTATTATTGGAAAAAGGAGCTGATATTAAATATAAAAGCATTTATGGTCATAGTCCTTTCATAGAAGCAGCTTGGAATGGTAGCAAGAAAATTGTAAATTTATTACTTGATAAAGGAGCTGATATTAATGAAAAGGGTCATAACAATAATAGTGCGCTTATAGAAGCATTGCACAATGGAAAGGAAAAATTGGCTAGACTACTAATAGAGAGAGGTGCTAATATTAATGATAAAAGCGCATATGGTGATACTGTTTTGATAATTGCTATAGAAAATAAATTTACAGAAATAGCTAAAATATTAATAGAAAAAGGAGCCGATATTAATGAAGTTGGAAGGTTTAAAGAGTCACCATTAATGTGTGCTTTGAGAAATAAAAATATAGAAATAACCAATCTACTAATAGAAAGGGGGGCGGACCTTAATATTATAGATGATAAAGGCAGTTCAGCTCTATCTTGCGCCATAGCTGAAGATTATATAGAACTTGCAATAAAATTTTTAGAAAAAGGTATAAATACAGAAAAGCAAGGACCTGCAGCTTTAGTGGCAGCATCAGGGAAAGGCAATGTACCTGTTATGAAACTATTAATAGAAAAAGGTGTAGATGTTGATAAAAAAGCTATGTACAAAGTAGACTTATATAATTCTTGCGAAGAGCTTCCTTTGTTTATTGCAGCTAAGAATGGTCACTTTGAAGCAGTAAAGCTACTAATAGAAAAGGGTGTAGATATTAACAAAAAGAATAACTATAACGATACTACACTAATGTCTGCATGCCAATACTTAAATGGTAATGAAAATTATGAGCTTATAGTGAAGTTATTAATAGAAAAAGGAATAGATATTGACTATATCGGCGGGTCAGTCCGTACAGCTTTGTCATGTGTTTCAGAACGAGGTAGTAGCAATAAAAATGTGGCTGAGATGTTATTGTATGCTGGAGCTAATATAAGCCATAAAGATTGGAGTGGCAATACTCCTCTAATAAGTGCATCAATTAGCAGTAATTTAGAGATAGTAAAAGTGTTAACAAAAAGAGGAGCTAACGTTGACGAAGTTGGGCAATTTAAATATACACCCTTGATGTGGGCAATGAAAAATGAAAATCTGGAAGTAATGAAAGTACTAATTGAAGGAGGAGCAAATATTGAATTGGCTGATATTATTCAAAAGATAAAAGAGAATAAAGATATAACTATGAAGGATAAATATATAGAAATAGCATATATAATGATAAGAAAAATGGCAGAAGATTATATACAACTGTTTATATCAATGAATAAAAATTTAGAAACATCAAAAGAGGCAAAAGATGAAGTAAATAATTACATTAATATGTTATATTCTTTACAAAAATTACCTAAAGAACTATTCGTAGAAATTATTACAAGATTTTAATTAGAGAAAATATAAAAATAGGAGAAAGAATGATAAAAATAGTATTAATGATAATAGTGCTGAGTTGTTCTAAAAATATTAAGGAATTAAGAAGTATAAACAAAGGAATAAATGAAGATTTAATTAGATATTGTAAAGAAGGATATAAAGAAAAAGTATTAGAACTATTAAATAAAAAGACCGACGTGAATTTTAAAGATGAGGAAGGTAATACAGCTTTATTTTACGCATTTCAAAATTATGAAGATGAAAAAATGAAAAATTATAAGGAGATAATAAAACTATTATTAGAAAGAGGAGCTAATATTAATGTAAAAGATAATGAAGGAAGTACACCTCTATTTTATTCAATAGAAATTGGAAATTTTGATATATGTAAACTATTAATAGAATCAGGGGCAGACGTTAATGTAAAAGATAATGAAGGTAATACACCTTTATATTATGCTGTATCTAACTATAATAACAAAATAGCAAAGTTATTAATAGAAAAAGGCGCCAATGTTAACGTAAAGAGCAGCGAAGGTAACAGTTTGTTATTTGAAACCTTTTGGAATAGAAATTTGAAATTAATGAAATTACTAATCAATAAGGGGGCTAATATTAATGAAATGGACAATAAGGGCAATACTTTACTAATGCAAGCAGTTCAAGAAGGGTATTCTGAAATGACAATAACTCTACTTGAAAAAGGAGCTTTTTTCGAGCAGAGTAGTAAAGAAAAAATTGACTCTTTAATAAATAGCAGAACTGATATTAATTTCAGAGATGAGGAAGGAAATACAGCCCTAATATTAGCTTGTGAGCAAGGAGAGTTAAAAATAGTAGAGAAGCTTTTAAAAAAAGGAGCTGATGTTCATGCTAGAAATAAAGATGGTTATACTCCATTAATAGTAGCAACATGGCACCACCATGTAAAGATAGTAAAGGTATTAATAAAAAAAGGTGCTAATATTAATGAAAAAGGATATAACAATAATCCTCCTTTAATAGAGGCAATTAGGAACGGTAATGAAAAATTAGCGAACTTATTGTTAGATAATGGAGCTAATGTTAATGATAAAAGTGATTCAAACAGTAGCGTTCTGATAGAAGCCTTAGAAAATGGTTCTATTGAAGTAGCCAAAATTTTAATAGAAAAAGGAGCTGATATTAACGTTAAAAGTGACTACAAAGACACAGCTTTAAAGTGCGCTGCCTCGGAAGGGTATTTAGAGATAGTAAAACTTTTAATAGATAAAGGAGTAGATATTGATAAGTATGGAAACGAAGCTTTAAGATACGCTTCATTAAATGGTCATGCAGAAATAATGAACCTTTTAATAAAGGGTGGTGTAAATTTAAATAAGTGCACATGTGGTGTTAAAGCTTTAATTGGAGCTTCAGGAAATGGTTATGTGGAACCAGTAAATCTACTAATAAAAAATGGAGTGAATGTTAACCAACAGGGTGTTTATAGAGAAACTGCTTTAATTGTTGCTTGTAGAAATGGCCGCAATAGCAGTAATAAAAAAGTAGTAGAGCTTTTATTAAACAATGGTGCAGATATAAACTTCAAGGATACATATGAACGGACTTCATTAATATATGCAGCAATGAACAATCATAAAGAAATAGCAAAAATTTTAATAGAAAATGGAGCTAACGTTAATGATAAAAGTGATTCAAACAGTAGCGTTCTGA
>JAEWOZ010000118.1 GCA_023399505.1 Fusobacteriota bacterium
CTAGTATTTTTATCTCAAACTATTTAAAAAGAAAAACGATCAAAAAATATAGAAAGAGAAAAAAGGTATATAACTATAGATCGTTATATCGTAGAAGAAATGATAGAGTATAATAAAATATCAAATAAACTAATTTTAAAAAATTTTAAAGATACCATAAATGAAAAAGAAGTATTAAAGGAAATAAATGATCATATAAATTTATTGAAATATTTACTCGAACTACCTTTAGAAATATTTACATTAATTATAGAAAAATACTTCTTGATTCCATGAAACTAGTTCTGTATAAGTAGGTTAATTATATAAAATTTGAATTTGTAAAATATTTTTTAACTTTATATTAAGTTATAAATAAAAAATCTAGTTTCTATACTAGATTTTTAAGATATTCTTCAGCTATTTTATCTAATTAAAGAAATTTTAAGTATATTTATTTTCTAAAATATCTATGGTAGATTTTAGCTCCTTATAATAAGTTTTTATTCTCCTATAAATTTCTTCAGATAATTTTTCATTATATGTATGAGATGTTGAATTTCTATCATCTAGCATAGATAACCATATCTTTTCATCATTAATCCACTTAAGCTTGTAAGCTTTTTTTATTACTTCTCTTGGAGTTTCTACATTCTCTTTTTCATATTGAAGTAACCTTTTCATTGTTTTCCATAACAATTCTATAGCAAATTTAAATCTTTGAATAGTCGCATCTCTTATTATCTCTTCCTCACCTTTTTTATCTAAGATACTTTCAAATCTTTTAAAGAAATTAATTAAATTTGATATTAATTCTTTCTTATTCATTAATTCCTCTTTCAAAGATAAGCTTTCTCTTCTTTTCGATATTAATTTTCAAAGGATTGTTTTAATCCAATTCATTTAAATTTATATAATCCATCCCTAATAGTGTATCTGCTTTTTCTACTATTTCTATAATCTTAGACCAGTCATAATTTTTTTTTTTAGACAGAAAGCTAGATCAATATCTGATCTTTCTTTATTATTTCCTCTTGATCTTGAACCATACAGATAAATTTTATTTACAAATGGAAGGGAAATAAATTCTTTGAAAAAATTATAAGATTTAATTAAATTTATATTTTCAATTACTCTTCTGTTCATTATTTATAAGGCCAAATTCTATTTTTGACAAATGATATAATGTTCTTACTGCTACTCCAGTTGCACCTTTACTGTAATATCCTTCATCTGCTTTACAATCATCTGTACCAGCTATATCTAAGTGCAACCAAGGTGTTTCTCCTACAAACTCTTGTACAAACATTCCACCTAAAATAGTTCCAGCACCAGCGCTATAGTTTAAGTTAGATAAGTCAGCTATATCAGATTTTAAATATTTCTTATAATCATCTCTATTAGGAAGTCTCCACATAGCTTCTCCTGATATATTTGAAGCCTTTTCAAGATTTTTATAAAATTCATCATTATTTGATAGCACAGCTGTTGTAATATTTCCTAAAGCTACTATCGCAGCACCTGTTAATGTAGCGACATCTACAACTTTATTTACTTTTTCTTTTTGAATTATATAATATACAGCATCAGCTAAAGTTAATCTTCCTTCTGCATCAGTATTTATAACTTCTATTGTTTTTCCTGCCATTGACTTTACAATATCTCCAGGACGAGTTGCATTACCTGAAACAGCATTTTCGCATAAAGCAGTAACTGCTATAACATTAGCTGGTAATTTATTTTCAGCAATCGCGCTAATAGCCCCTATAACTGCAGCAGCACCAGCCATATCATGTTTCATTCCTAACATTGCTTGCCCAGGTTTTATACATAACCCACCTGTATCGAATGTAATACCTTTTCCAACTAAACCTAAAATTTCCTTATTTTCTTTATTCCCAAAATATCTCATTATAACAAATTTAGGTTCTTCTATACTTCCTTGAGCTACACATAAGTAAGAGCCCATTCCTAATTTTTCAATCTCTTTTTTATTAAGTATCTCTACTTCAAATCCACATTTTTCTGATTGATGTTGAGCATATTCAGCAAAGGTAGTAGGGGTTAATTTATTTGCAGGTTCATTTACTACATTTCTAGTTTTTATAACATTTTCAGATAAATTAGTATACTCTTCTAGTACCCTTTCTGCTTCAGCTGAATTAGCTTTCTTATCAATTACTAAATTTATAGCTTTTTGTATTTGTTTAGAATCCTCTTTTTTAGTTATGTATTTATCAAAATTGTAATTAGCTAACATTACGGCTTCGGTAGCAGCTGAAATTAAATCTTTTTCTTTAGCAGCATCTTTTAATAAATTTAGATAAATTTCTAATATATTAATATTTTCTCTTTTAAAATGTCTAAAACCATTTGCTATAACTTGTCTTAAGTCTTCTGTTGTTAAATATTTCTTCTCTACATTTATGAGGAATATTTCTTTAAACCCGCTTTTCAGTCTTAAAGTAATATGTTTTATCTTTCCAAATTTGTCATTTTTATTTATACATTCTTTTATAAAATCTAATTCTTTTTTGTCTTCAATCAATTCTTCGAAATTTGTATTTTTGTTATGAAATAACAGAGCAGCGTTATTATTATCAAAAATTAAATTGTTTGTTATTGAAATGTGCATTTTATCTCCTTTTAAAATTAATCTTTTGTTAAAAATTATATCATAATCTTAAATAAGATAACAAAGTTTATTATAGCTTTTTGACAAACTTTGAATAAGGAGTACAATTTTTACTAGATAATAGAAAACTCTTTTTATTAGGAGTAATTATGAAAATTGTAATAATATTTTTATTCATGCTAAATTGTAGTAAAAGTATTAGAGGATTAGTATGTAGAGATAAAATAGGAAATAAATGTCGAAAATATATAGAAAAAGAAAAGGAGTTTTCTGAAAAACTTACAAAAATTCCTTTAGAATTAATTGTAAAAATTATTAAAAATATTTAATGAAATTTTTGTTACTTTTATAAATCTATTTCTACATTAAAATGTAAATTATAAGCTATCTCACTAATAAATTCGTTGCTTAAAGGATTTAAAATAGTTATTCCTAAACTATTTTTTAAAGGAAGCACACTAAATAGACCAAAAAACAGAGTAGCTGCAAATTTATTTGCTAAAATGTTTTTTTCGCTTAAAATAATACTAGGGCTAAAATTAAAATTTATTTTAGAAAATATAAATTCCCCTCCATAAGTCCCTTTATCTAAAGATATATCAGGTGTTAACAAATTGTAATTTAGTATCAAAGCATAGTGACTTTTAGGCATTAAAGCTATATTTTCACCTAAAAATTTAGCATATTTACTCTCTTTTTTAATTATAGATAATCCAGGAGATTTGAAGCTCATTACAGTTTTACTTAAAGGAACTGCAATTTTCAATGAAAAATCATACACTTTAAATCCAAATGAATTTGCATGTCTGTTTTTATTTAAATTAGAAACATGTGATATAAATATTTGTTTATAATCTTTAGTAACAGTAAAATTCATTTGAACTTTACTATCGGTATCTAGAATTAACTGGCTTTTAGTATTAGCTCTTATACTTTGTAGATAGAGAGGGATAGTTAGATCTAGTCTTGAATAAAATCCTTCTCTATTTTTTTCATCTTTTAAAATGTTATAACCATCTGCTAACGTGTTATAAGCTATATAAAATTTCAGGATATCTAAATATTCATAATTTGAGAAAAAGCTTAATTTTAAATTATTTATACCAAATCCTATATTAAAACTGTTTTCTTCTATATCATCTTTTAATAATAGAGAGATGTCAGTTAAAAAACTTTTACTTTGTAAATTAAAATAGGGAATAGGGCTAAAAAAACTAAATTTCTTTTTATACTTTTCTACTTTTACCTCTTTTATTTGCTTTATATAAACTCTGTTCTTATTTTTAAAAGTTTCCTCTTTTTTTAGAAAATCTTTTTCATCTAAACTATATAAATAATAATATTCCTTTTCATAGTTAAGGTAATATAGTTTTTTATTTATTAAAATAGGTGAAAAAGCACCAATAGCTACATTAGTTATTTGCTCAATCTTTTTATCTACTAAACTTATTCTAAAGATATTTGAAATATTTTTAGAGAAATTAGAAAAGTAAAGAAAATTTTCATATATGAAAGGCGATTCGCCCTCAACTATTTTTTTTAATTTCCCATTTAATAAATTTAAAGAATAAATATAGTTTGAGACTTCTCCTTCTTTAGAAGCATCAAAATACAAAAGATTATCATTTAGAAAAAGTTTACCAAATTTAAAACTTTTATTGTTTATTAATAAGCCTCTTAAATTAGAAATAAGTTTTTCTTCACCATTTTTTCTTTCAACATATACTATTTCATTTTCATTAACTGCAATTTTTATAGCATCTTCTACTTCAGGTATGAAAGTTTCATTTTTATATAAAAGATTTTTAGGACTATTCTTTACTTTAACTGAGTCTATATGATAAAGAGCTTTATAAGGATAAAATGTTTTTATGTTATTAGCATCTAAAATAAACTTAGTTCCATACTCATTTAAGCTATATAAAAATTTTCTTTTTCTAAAATTCTCTGTAATGAAGTACAAATTATCATTGTAAGCGTAAAGTTCTATATTTAAGATATAGTCATCAAATTCTTTAGTTCCTTTTACCTCATTAATTACCTTACTAAATTTAATAGACTTTTCCCAATTATTATAAAAGTCTTTTTTGTTTATTCCTTTAGTAAAGATTTGAAAAGAAGAGATAGGAAAAAAACTTAAAGAGTTTTCTATCTTGTCCTTTAAATTACTTATTCCATAAGTTTTTTCATAAAAATCAAAAAAGCTATAACCATAAGCGTAACTATGAGAACCATCAAATAAACTTATAGATAAACCTTTAAAATTATTTCGAAGAACAGCATCCTTTATTAACATTAAAAAATTATCTGATTCTCCTCTTCCTCCTTCTAAAATCTTAGTTTCTAGAAAAACAGCTAATCCTTCTTGAAACCATCTAGGAACAAGAGAGGCTGTAGGAAAAATATTAGGTAAGAAAGGGAAGGAGCCAACTTTATGTGAAATAACTGCATGAACAAGTTCATGTACAAAAACATACTCAATCCAAAAAGGATAATTTTTTTGGATAAATTTGTTTCTAACAGTATTCGGTATTATTGTTATTTTTGAAGTGAGAGGGTCTACATAACTGTTCTCTATTATATTATCTTCAATAACAACACTAAATTTTTTGTAAGTTTTAAAATTAAGAAAACTAAAAACTTGCTCTCCTAATTCTTCAATTTTGGAGGCTAATTCAATAGCATTTTTCTCATTTTTCTCTTTAAAAATAATTCTAAAGTTTTTAGTGTTAATTTCTTTATTTTCAGCATTTAAAATAGTTGAAAATAAAAATAATAAAATTATAAACATTGCTTCCTCTTAAAAAGGAGCCTCTTAATGCTCCTTAGTTTTTAGTAGAAAAAATTCTCGTTGAATTCATCTGTTTTATCTATGCCTAAAGCTTTAACCTCAATTGTAGGATCAAACTCTCTTCTTATAATATCCTCTATGCCTAACAGCGTTCCGTAAGAAGAACTTGGGCATGTTCCACAAGCACCTTTATATTCAATTGTTAATACATTTTCTTCTAAGTCAACAATTTCAATATCTCCTCCATCAGCTTGCAATGCTGGCCTTATAGTTTGAGTTATTATTTTATCTATTTTTTTTATTTTTTCCTTGACTTCTTCTCTATATTCTCTTCTCTTTTCCTCTATTATAAAATTAGGATCGTGTGAAGGTAAGTAATCTTCTAATACTTTTTTAACAAAATTTTCTATTTGTTCCCATTCAAATTCTTTGGATTTAGTAACTGTGACAAAATTTTCTATTACAAATAAACTTTCAACACCTTCTATTTTTAAAAGGTTATCTATAATTTCTATTTTACTTTCTGTACCTTTATTGAAACTTGCATCTCCATAAGATTTTATATCGTAGTTTACTATAAATCTATAAGCATTAGGATTAGGTG